>JALTEO010000146.1 GCA_027073875.1 Bacteroidales bacterium | reverse complement strand
GCCCCCGCAAAATCCATGGGTAAAATAAAAAGAAAAAAATGTGAAAAATAATTGAAAATATATTTGGTCATTAATATAGTCCATCCTATGTTTGCCGTCATTCCGAATTTGCCTGTCCTCGAAATGTTTTCGGGAGTTCGGAATCTACCGATGATGTGTAGATTCTGTCCAAAGCTTCGAAGGAATCCCTTTGGGAGATTCCCTGGGAGAAATAAATTCAGAATGACAAAATCAGAAGTTTTGCAAAGGTCTTCAAACCAATCAAAAAGAATAACTTATCAGTTAAAATCTTAAATCAAAACGATTATTTTTATTATAGACAATCTTATGGACCTTCTTAAATCTTAACCCGTTTCAAAACAATTGTCTTCATTCTCTCAAAAATAGATTCCGAATCAAATCCACAAAGACGATATAATTCTTGCGGTTTACCATGCTCTATAAATTTATCGGGAATACCCAAAGAAATAACAGACGAGGTATAATTATTCCGGCTTTTAAATTCACTGACTGCTGTTCCCAAGCCACCAATTAAGGCACCATCTTCAACCGTAATGATATGGTCAAAATTTTTAAAGACTTTGTGTAACGCTTTTTCGTCAATGGGTTTCAGATATCGCATATCGTAGTGCTGTGCCGTAAAGCCGAGTTCATTGAGTTTTTTTACAGCATCTGCCACAAAGTTTCCCGGATGACCAATTGACAAAACAGCAATATCTTTCCCTTCAGACACTAACCTTGCCGTTCCTTCCTCAATTTTATTTAGTGGTGTTTTCCAATCAATTGTTACACCTCTGCCGCGAGGATACCGAATAGCCATAGGACCGTTTGGTTTCAGTTGGGCGGAAAACAGCATATTCCGGAATTCCTCTTCATTCATCGGTGCTGCAATCTTCATATTTGGAATAGGACGCAGGTAGGCAAAATCAAATGCACCTTGATGTGTTACACCATCTTCGCCAACCAAACCACCACGATCAATACAGAAAACCACATTCAGATTTTGAGCAGCTACATCATGTATTAACTGGTCATAACCCCGTTGCAGGAATGTAGAATAGATTGTGCAAAAAGGTAAATATCCCGAAACGGCTAATCCTGCCGAAAAAGTAACTGCATGTTGTTCGGCAATACCAACATCAAAAACACGATTGGGAAATTCTTTTTGCATGATATTAAGAGAAGAACCTGCCAACATAGCCGGGGTAATAGCTACTATCTTATCATTTTCCCGTGCCAACTCAGTAATGGTTTCACCAAAGACATCCTGATATTTAGGTGGTTGAGCGGTGTCTGATTTAATTAAGTTTTCACCTGTTGTCTTATCAAAGTTACCTGCTGCATGAAATGAAGTCTGGTTTTCTTCTGCCGGTTTAAATCCTTTTCCTTTTACCGTTCGTATATGTAACAATTTAGGCCCGTCAATCTTTTTTAATTGTTCAAGGACATGAACTAGTCTCGGTAAATCATGCCCGTCAATCGGTCCGAAATAGCGGATGCCGAATGCCTCAAACAGATTACTGTATTTCAGAACCACATATTTTAGGGCATTATCAATTTTTTGTGCAATTTTTTGCGGGTCAGCACCTAATTTCGGCAGTTTTCCCAATACACGCCACACATTATCTTTTGCCGCATTATATGTTTTTGAAGTGGAAATGTCCAGTAAATAATCTTTCAAACCACCCACACTGACATCAATAGACATTTTATTATCGTTCAAAATAACCAAAGTATTGGTCTTGAGTTGTCCCATATTATTCAGGGCTTCAAAAGCCATTCCTCCGGTCAATGCACCATCACCAATAACGGCAATTACATTTCGTTTTTCACCATTCAATTTGGCAGCAGCCGACATCCCCAAAGCAGCAGAAATAGATGTAGATGAGTGACCTGTTCCAAAAGCATCGTATTCACTTTCAAAGATTGAAGGAAACCCACTGACACCATTTAATTTCCGAAGCGTATCAAGTTTTTCTTTCCTGCCGGTCAGTGTTTTATGCGGATAAGATTGATGTCCAACATCCCAAATAATTTTGTCGTAAGGTGTATCATAGATATAGTGCAAAGCAATGGTCAGTTCTACAACACCCAATCCGCCACCAAGATGTCCGGGATTTTTTGAAACAATTTCAATAATAAAATTCCGCAATTCATCTTTAAGTAAATTCAACTCCCCTAAAGAAAGTTTCTTTAAATCCTCGGGCGAATTAATCTTACTCAGAGATGGATATTCTTTGAAATCTATTGACATCCAAAAATTTTTTACAAAATTAATAATTATACAAAACCCCTATCAAAATAACGAAATATTTTGATGGTAATTTGATATTATTCCAATGCAACAGATATAACAGCGATATTTAACCGTTGTTTTCCGTTTAAAAAACTTTAACATTTGGAAAATTCTATTAACCCTGAAAATTTATGGAATTTTCTATCCCGAACTTTCCTACTCTTTCGTCATTCCGAAACTATTTGTCCTCGAAACTTTGTTTCGGGATTTCGGAATCTGCTTATTAAAAAGATGCTGTCCAAAGCTCCGAAGGAATCCCTTTGGGAGACTCCTTCGGAGAAACAAGTTCAGAATGAACAAAATCAGAAATTTTGCAAAGGTCTCATTTTTTTAGGGCAGATTGCTACACCCATCGCATACTTACATTATGTAAAGAATTGGTTTACTGTTTAACAATTTTTCCGGTTTGGTAAGTTTTTTCCTTATCGGCAATTTGGTAGAAATAAATGCCCTGCGGCAGTGATGAAACAGATATTTGATTTTCCTGTGGCACCAAGGGTTTATCAAGCACTTGCCTGCCTTTCATATCCAGCAAAACAAACCGTGCACGGGTGCGGCTGTTCAGCCCGTTTTGA
>JALTEO010000145.1 GCA_027073875.1 Bacteroidales bacterium | reverse complement strand
AATTGTAAATTGTCCCATCGGGACGAAACCTTTGTAACAACAGAACAAACAATCAAGCACCGTAGAAATGATAAAATACTTGTTTATTTCTTTTTGATAACTCTTTTGTGAAGCTGTTTGCTAACCCTTACTAATTCTTTATTTTTGCAAAAATTTTGGCATGCAGGATTATACGGAAGATAACATACGGACACTTGACTGGCGGGAACATATTCGTCGTCGTCCCGGTATGTATATTGGGAAGTTAGGCGATGGTAATTCTGCCGACGATGGCATATATATTCTTCTGAAAGAGGCGGTTGACAACGGTATTGATGAATACCTGATGGGGTTTGGCAAACAAATTATTGTTACCATCAATGAGGATTGTGTGACAGTTCGTGATTTCGGCAGGGGCATTCCTTTGGGAAAAGTCAAGGAAGTGGCTTCCGAGATGAATACCGGTGCTAAATATGATTCCAAGGTTTTTAAAAAATCCGTTGGTCTTAACGGTGTAGGCCTTAAAGCTATTAATGCATTATCGAAAAAATTTGTGATACAATCTATTCGCGATGGCAAAACCGTTATTGTAGAATTTTCACAGGGAAATTTTGTTTCCGAAAAAGAAGAAAAAACAGATTTACCGAATGGAACAATTGTCCGGTTTATTCCTGATGATACAATTTTTGAGTCCTTTGCATTTGTGTTGGAGCATGCCGAAAAACGATTACGGAATTATGTGTATATCAATGCCGGACTGAAAATAAAATTTAACGATACGGTTTTATTCTCAAAAAACGGTCTTTTAGATTTGCTGGAAGACAATATGAGTGCCGACCCACTTTATCCGATTATCCATATTAAAAATGGAGATATTGAGGTGGCTCTTACGCATACAAACCGTTACGGCGAAGATTATTATACTTATGTCAACGGACAACGAACACCGCAGGGTGGCACACATCTATTGGCTTTTAACGAGGCATTGGTGAAAACTATCCGCGAATTTTACAAAAAAGATTTTCATGTGTCCGATATCAAGGCATCTATTGTTGCGGCACTAAGTATTCGCATTGAAGAACCGGTTTTTGAATCGCAGACAAAAACGAAACTCGGCTCTAAAAATATGGGACCCGATGGACCTTCCGTCAGGAATTTTGTTATTGATTTCATGAAACGGGAACTAGATAATTACCTCCATAAAAATCCCGAAACGGCTGATATTTTACTGAAAAAAATTCAATCATCGGAAAAAGAACGGCGAGCCATTTCGCAAATACAGAAAAAAGCCCGTGAAACAGCCAAAAAAGTCAGTTTACACAATAAAAAATTACGCGACTGTCGGATAACTTTCAATTCCAATGACGAACGCCGTTACGAATCTTCTATTTTCATTACTGAGGGCGATTCTGCCAGCGGCTCTATTACCAAAGCACGGGATGTAACAACACAAGCCGTGTTCAGCTTAAAAGGAAAACCGTTAAATTCATACGGTTCAACAAAAAAAATGGTATATGAAAATGAGGAATTTAACTTGTTGCAAGCAGCACTGAATATTGAGGACGGCTTGGAAAATCTTAGATATAATAAGGTAATTATTGCGACTGATGCCGACAACGACGGTATGCACATTCGCTTGTTGCTGTTAACATTCTTTCTGCAATTTTTCCCTGAGTTGGTAAAAAACGGACATCTTTATATTTTGCAGACACCACTATTCAGGGTAAGAAATAAAAAAGATACGCTTTATTGTTATAACGAAACGGAACGGAATAAGGCAGTTGCCAAATTGGGAAAAACTTCGGAGATAGTTCGCTTTAAAGGTCTTGGCGAAATTTCTCCAGATGAGTTTAAGCATTTTATCGGCAAAAAAATTCGTTTAGACCCCGTGTCGCTTACAAAAGATGATAAAGTAGATGATTTGTTACGATTTTATATGGGAAAGAATACCGACGACAGACAACAGTTTATTGTTGATAATCTACGGGTGGAGGACGAATTTTAATTAAAGATTTTTTTGAGAAAATTGTAAACGGAGAAATGAACGAAGAAGAGCAACAACATACGGAAGAAGAAAAACAAAATACACCGGAGACACCAACAGCAAAAGGACAAAAGATAATCCATTTGTCCGAGATGTTTAAAGATTGGTTTTTGGATTATGCTTCGTATGTTATTTTGGAGCGGGCAATTCCGAACTTAATTGACGGGCTAAAACCTGTTCAACGGCGGATTTTACACGCTATGTATAAAATTGACGATGGTCGCTTTACCAAGGTAGCAAATATTATCGGGCAGACAATGCAGTATCATCCGCACGGCGATGCCGCCATTGGTGAGGCATTGGTGCAACTCGGACAGAAAGATTTATTGTTCGATATGCAAGGAAACTGGGGAAATGTCCTTACCGGCGATAGTGCTGCTGCTCCTCGTTATATAGAAGTCCGTTTGTCGGCATTTGGCAAAGAAGTAGTTTTTAGTCCGAAAATTACAGAATGGCAAAACTCTTATGACGGAAGAAATAAGGAACCTGTCGTCTTACCTGTCAAGTTCCCGTTATTGTTGGCACAAGGTGTTGAGGGTATTGCCGTTGGGTTAGCTTCTAAAATTCTACCGCATAACTTTAACGAACTGTTAGATGCCGCTGTTGCCTATCTGCAAGAAAAACCGTTTGAGCTGTTTCCTGATTTCCCAACCGGCGGTATGGCTGATTTCTCGCGTTATAATGATGGCTTACGGGGCGGACAAGTGAAAGTGCGAGCTAAAATCCAAAAACGAGACAATAAAACACTTGTAATTACCGATTTACCGTTTGGTAAAAATACAACTACACTCATTGAGTCTATTATCAAAGCCAATGATAAAGGGAAAATCAAGATAAAGAAAATTGATGATAACACGGCTGATAATGTTGAGATTGTAATCTATCTGGCATCGGGAATTTCACCCGACCAAATGATTGATGCACTGTATGCTTTTACTGATTGTGAATTGTCCCTTTATCCGAATGCTTCGGTCGTTTTTGACAATAAGCCGTTATTTATCGGGGTGACGGAAATTTTGAAGAAATCCGTTGACCAAACCAAAGAGTTGCTGCGCAGGGAATTAGAAGTCAGGAAAGGAGAATTGGAAAATGCTTGGCACTTTGCAAATCTTGAGCGGATTTTTATTGAGAAACGCATCTATAAAAATTTTGAGGAAAGCACCACTTGGGAAGCCGTTTTGGCAAAAATTGATGAGGGACTGGAACCATATAAAAAAATCTTTAAACGCGAGATTGTCCGTGAGGATTTGGTGAAACTGACCGAAATAAAAATTAAAAAGACTTCGCGTTTCGACTTAAATAAGGCACAGAAAGAAATTGAAGATATTGAGATTGAGTTGGAAGAAGTCCAAAACCATTTAGACCATTTGGTGGATTTTACGATTCGTTATTATCAGTCAATCAAAAAGAAATACGGCAAAGGCAAGGAGCGGAAAACGGAAATTCGCAGTTTTGAAAATATTGAAGCGACAAAAGTGGTGGTTGCCAACCAAAAACTATTTGTTGACAGGAAAGAAGGATTTTTTGGCACAAGCTTGAAAAAAGACGAGTTTGTGGCGGAATGTTCCGACATTGACGATGTAATTGTTTTTCTAAAAAGTGGTAAATATATGGTTACCAAAGTGTCGGACAAAGCATTTTTCGGAAAGGATATTCTGCACATTGATGTCTTTAAGAAAAACGATTCCCGTCGTATTTACAATGTTGCCTACCGCGATGGTGCTTCGGGAACAACTTATGTTAAGCGGTTTGCCATTACCAGCGTTATTCGCGACAAAGAATATGACCTGACAAAAGGTTCCGAAAAATCAAAGATTCTTTACTTTACGGTGAATCCCAACGGTGAGGCGGAGGTAATCCGTGTTTTCCTAAAACCGCGACCACGACTAAAAAAACTGAAATTTGAATTTGACTTCAAAACGCTCGCAATCAAAGGCAGGGACTCGCAGGGTAATATCCTGACAAAAAATCCTGTTCACAAAATTGTGTTGGCAGAAGAAGGGATGACAACCCTCGGCGGAAAAAGTATTTGGTTTGACCCGACAGTTCTCCGGCTGAACGAAGACGAACGCGGTGAGTTTCTCGGCGAATTTAATAACGATGAAAAAATTATTGCTTTTTACAAGTCCGGTAAGTTTGTAACTACCTCGTATGAGCTAACAAATCACTATGACGAGGATTTGATAAAGATTGAAAAGTTTGACCCCGAAAAAATTTATACGGTAATCTTTTGGGAAGCAGACCAATCGTTCTTTTACATCAAACGGTTTACGGCAAAATTGTCAGATAAGCCACAGTTATTTATTGGCGAAAATCCCAACTCTTACTTGGTGGAACTGAATGATTTTCAACAGCCGCAACTTTCTTTTACGGAGAAAAACAGCAAAGGCGAATCGGTAAAAAAAGAAATTACGGTAGAAGAATTTATTGGCATAAAAAGTTATTCTGCCCGTGGTAAACGGCTGACGGGACAAAAGATAAAACAGTATCGCTGGAAAGATTTAACACCGCCGCCACCACCCGAAGAAAAACCGGAACCAAATGAAGATGATGATACCGGAAAACCGGAAATGAAATCGTTGTTTGACGATGAAGGATAGTTCTTACAAATAGAGACCTTTGCAAAACCCAAAAAAGCTGTCATTCTGAGCATTGCGAAGAATCTCAATATATTGGATAGTAGCTGTTTATAGATTCTTCACTGCGTTCAGAATGACAAAATCAGAAGTTTTGCAAAGGTCTCAAATAATAATAATAATATTACATTTGTAAAAAAAACACCAATGTTTCGTTCCGCAATATGGAAATCTTCGCAATTACAACTGATAACGCTTTTTGCGGTTTGGCTTATTGTGGCGGTTTTCCTTTTAGTATATGGTAAAACGGATATTACGCTTTCTCTAAATAAATTCCATACAGATTTTCTTGATGAGTTTTTTAAATATTGGACTTGGTTGGGTTCCGGATGGGTAGCCCTCGGATTGATTTTATTTATTCTTTTGTTTGTCAATTTTCGTTTAGGATTACTGTTTACCATTGCTAATGTTGCAACAGGATTAGTGGTTCAGGGACTAAAACTTTTTGTTTTTGATGAAGTCCTTCGTCCTGCTGCGGAGTTAAAGAATTTATATTTGGTGCAAGGTGTTAATATTCATTTTTATCATAGTTTTCCTTCTGGACATACAGCAACGGCATTTGCTTTATTTTTCGGGCTGTCATTGATAATGAGAGCCAAATTTGCAAAATGGCTTTTTTTTGTTGTAGCAGTTCTTGTAGGATATTCCCGCTTGTATCTTTCGCAGCATTTTTTAACGGATGTGCTAGGCGGAAGCATTATCGGCACTGTCTTATTTCTGTTGACAATTTGGCTTTTTGGTAATCGATGGCAAAATTCAGATAGTGCTTTTCTAACTTTAGTAAAAAAGAAATAATTGCTTTATTCAAACTTCAAATGCCGCACTGATTTTCCGTCACGGCGGATAATATCCAAAGCTTTATAGCCAATGGCAAGATGTTCGTTTACAAAATTTCGTGTAATTAATTGATCACTTTTACCGGTTTTTACTCCGGAGGATATCATTGGTTGATCACTAACAAGCAGCAATGCTCCTGCCGGAATTTGGTTAGCAAATCCGGTAGTAAAAATGGTGGCAGTTTCCATATCAATTGCCATTGCTCTGATTTTTCGCAAATAATCTTTGAAGTTATCATCGTATTCCCATACACGACGGTTAGTGGTGTAAACAGTTCCTGTCCAATAATCGCGTCCCATATCGCGAATAGAAGTAGAGACTGCCCGCTGTAAGCTAAATGCAGGTAAAGCCGGCACTTCCGGCGGAAAATAATCGTTGGATGTTCCTTCGCCACGGATGGCGGCAAGCGGCAAAACAAAATCACCTAAAGCATTTTTCTTTTTCAGTCCACCACATTTACCAAGAAATAAAACAGCTTTCGGCATAATAGCACTCAATAAATCCATAATAGTAGCAGCATTGGCACTACCCATTCCAAAATTAATAATTGTAATTCCATTAGCTTGGGCATTTGGCATGGGCTTATTTTTACCAACAACTTCAACATCATGGTCTTTTGCAAAAGCATTTACATAATTATTGAAATTTGTCAGAAGAATCAGATTGGAAAAATCTTCCAATTTTCGTCCTGTATATCGTGGCAGCCAATTTCTTACAATATCCGCTTTCGTTTTCATTACAAAAATTTGTGCAAAGATAATGAAAATGGCGAAAATAAACCCAAAGTAATAAGTTATTCCAACAAATTATATCAAATTCAGATTATGATGTAACTTACGATTACTTATGGCGATGGTGATAAGAACAAGAAAATATGGTATTACTTAATTATCGAAAATTTCATAAATTTTCAGATTAATTTATCTAATAACTGTAACCTTTCCAAGGTACTTATGCCCTTTACCATTAACATCACGCAAAATAATCATCCATGTATAAGTATCCGGAGGAACTAATTTGCCTTTATATGTTCCATCCCATCCACCTTTCTCTATTTTGTATTCTTCAGTTCCTTTAGGATATTCAACTGTTTCAAATATAACTTGTCCCCATCGGTTGTATATCCACAAATGATAATATGCAGAATCAATACCAATACCCTTAGGATACCAGTAGTTATTGAATTTACTTTCCGGAGTAAACGCAGTTGGAGGATAAAATGTTGGTTGCTGTTCAATTGTAATAGTATTTATGGCTGTATCAGTACAAGAATTAGCTGTAACAATTAATTGCACTTCATATTCTCCTATATGTGCATAAGTATGTTGAGGATTTTGAACAGATGCAAAACAACTATCACCAAAATCCCACTGCCATTGATCAATCGCTGATGTTGATTCATCAGAAAAATAAATAGTAGGTTCAAGTATTGATGCTGTTTGTGGATTTGCCAAGAAATATGCTTCCGGATTTGGATTAACCACTACGGTAACAATATCAGTTGATGAACATCCATCTAATGTTGCTGTAACCGTATAAGTTGTTGTGCCTACATTTGGAGTAAACGCTACACCATCATCAACACTATTATTCCAACTAATAGTTGCACTATCAGGATTTGTTGTAGCGGTTAATGTTACTGATGTCCCTTCACAAACCTCTTGATTCTCACCGGCGTCAACTGTCGGAGCACCCGGATCCGAGAGAGTTATTGTTGTATCATTGGTAGCCGAACAACCATCTAAATCTACAATAAAATCAGTATAACTTCCTGCTCCTAAGTTTGAAATAACTATATCACCATTGGCATCTGATGTCATATTTGTTGGGCCTACAGTATCGTTGTAAGTTATTTGATAACTTGTATTAGCATCTAAATTTGAAATTGTGATGCTGCCATCAGTGCCACCACAAGTTGTAGGGTCGCTTCCGGATAATGTCGGGTCAGGAATTGGATTAACCACTACAGTAACAACATCAGTTGATGAACATCCATTCAATGCAGCTGTAACCGTATAAGTTGTTGTACCTACATTTGGGGTAAATGCTACACCATCATCAACATCATTATTCCAACTGATAGATGCATTATCGGGATTTGTAGCTGTTAATGTTACTTGTGTGCCTTCACAAACTGTTTGATCATCACCGGCATCAACTGTCGGAGCACCCGGATCCGAGAGAGTTATTGTTGTATCATTGGTAGTTGAACAACCATCTAAATCCACGGTAAAATCAGTATAACTTCCTGTTCCTAAATTTGAAATAACTATATCACCATTGGCATCCGATGTCATATCGGTTGGTCCTTGAGTGCTACCATCATCATAAGTTATTTGATAACTTGTATTAGCATCTAAATTTGAAATTGTGATGCTGCCATCAGTGCCACCACAAGTTGTGGGGTCACTTCCGGATAGTGTCGGGTCCGGATTTGGATTAACCACTACGGTAACAGCATCAGTTGATGAACATCCATTTAATACAGCTGTAACCGTATAAGTTGTTGTACCTACATTTGGGGTAAATGCTACACCATCATCAACATTATTATTCCAACTGATAGATGCATTATCGGGATTTGTAGCTGTTAATGTTACTTGTGTGCCTTCACAAACTGTTTGATCATCACCGGCGTCAACTGTCGGAGCATCCGGATCCGAGAGAGTTATTGTTGTATCATTGGTAGTTGAACAACCATCTAAATCTACGGTAAAATCAGTATAACTTCCTGCTCCTAAGTTTGAAATAACTATATCACCATTGGCATCCGATGTCATATCGGTTGGTCCTTGAGTGCTACCATCATCATAAGTTATTTGATAACTTGTATTAGCATCTAAATTTGAAATTGTGATGCTGCCATCGGTTCCACTACAAGTTGTAGGATCTGATGATGAAAGTGTAAAACTTATGTTAGTTACAAAAACTTTTACTGTATCAGATACGCACCATCCATTATCATACATTGTAACAATATATTCCGTGTCGGTCGTTGGTTTTACCGTTTTCGATGCACCATCACCAAGTCCGTTATTCCAAGTATAAGTTGCCGAGCTTGTACCACCTGTTGCGGTTATTGTTACAGAGTCTCCACAGGTTGTTTGGTCTTCACCGGCATTAACAGTTGGGGGCAGACTACATCCGTGATTTAATGATATTATCCAATTTTCGTTATTTATTGAATTGGGATGTCCGGGTGTTTGATCATTAGCTCCGTTTTCATAGTTTCCGTTATCATTATCATTATTACTTGCACTGCCTTTTATCCAATTATTTTGGGCAAAAGGGTCATCGTCATTTGTATTATCGAAATAAAATACAGTTTTTTTACCGTCTCCTGAAAAATATATAATTGTTCCATCAGTATTATTCCCGTAACTAACGGAATGAACAGGATCAGCCGTATTATTAATATCACGAATTTGAAAAGAATCATCACTATTTCTTAAAGAGATAGTTCCCCAATCACCACCACTTTCCCAACCTGTTGTAGCATAAGTTGAATCGTTTTTGCTGGGATTGTTTACATTTTTATCAAAAAGGGTTGAACTTATTGGAATAACCAAAGTGCAATTTCCATCATTTTTATCTAAATCATCGGCAGGGATATCCGAATTCTTATCGTCATTATTATAAATTAATATGATTGTGCCAACAGGAATGTTAGACCAGAAAATATCATCGGAAAATCGACATGCACCTTTAGCAATACCTGTTCCATCTCCTTTTGCAAAATGACCATTGTTATCGTCAAAAATCCAATGGCGTAAATCAATGCTGTCAGGTGGTGTATCACACGAAACAGGTCCCGTAACAATAAATTCAACATATTCTTTGGCACCGGTTGGTCCGTTAGAAACCTCATTTATTACGATAGATTGTGCAAATAAATTGCTTGCATATAATAAGTTTATAAACAC
>JALTEO010000144.1 GCA_027073875.1 Bacteroidales bacterium | reverse complement strand
GAAAAGTATCCCATTCCATATCTGCGGGATTGATGTCAATTTCAATTGTATCATCGGCAATAGGATACACAAAAACAGAAGCAAAAGAAGTATGCCGCCGGTTAGCCGAATCGTAAGGCGACAGTCGCACAAGACGATGTACACCGTTTTCTCCCTTCAAATAACCGTAAGCAAAATCACCGTCAATCTCAAGTGTTACAGACTTGATACCTGCCTCTTCACCTTTCAGAATATCTAATATTTTCACGGGGAAATTATGCCGTTCAGCCCACCGCATATACATCCGCATCAGCATTTCTGCCCAGTCTTGACTCTCGGTTCCTCCGGCTCCCGGATTTATTTTCAGGATTGCTCCCAGCCCATCTTCTTCGTTACGAAGTTTGTTCTTAAATTCTAATTCTTCTACCGCTTTTTTTGTTTTCTCAAACAACTCGTCAACTTCTTTTTCTTCGCCTTCGCCTGCCTCCAAGAATTCGCACATTACTTGCAAGTCTTCGTATTGTTTGACTATCTCCGAAAAACTCTCAGTCCAAATTTTCAGATTTTTAATTTTCTTGAGTTGTTTCTCGGCAGTTTTTGGATTATCCCAAAAGTCGGGCGTTTGTGTTATTTTTTCTTCTTCGGCAATTTGCCGTAATTTTTCGTCAATGTCAAAGATACCTCCTCAACGCCTCAATGCGTTCTAAAATGTCTTTTAATTCTTCTTTGGTTACCATAATTTGTTTATTTTTAGTTCGTAAAGTTCATAAATAATTTACAATTAATTTATCGCATTAACACATTATTCATTCGTTATTCGTCACCCTGAACTTGTTTCTTCGTCACCCTGAACTTGTTTCAGGGTCTCAACTAAAAAGATTCCGAAACAAGTTCGGAATGACGATATGTGTTTTAAATCTCATCTAATGTCTTTAGAATTTTTTTGCACGCTAAACGAATTTCCTCATCGGTAATGGTTAACGGTGGAGAAATACGGAACGATGTGTCGTTAAATAAAAACCAATCAGTCAAAATACCGTTGTTTAATGCTTTAGAAATAAACTTTTTTAATTTTCCGGAGTCATTCAGGTCCACAGCAAGATAAAGTCCTTGTCCTCGAATTTCTTTAATGGCAGAATGTACCAGTAATGACCTGAAAAGATTTCCTTTTGCTAAAGCTGTTTCCGGCAGTTTTTTCTCAAGCACTATCTTTAATGCCGTAAAACCCGCAGCACACGAAACAGGATGTCCACCAAAAGTGGTGATGTGTCCGAGAGCAGGATTATCTTTCAGTGCATCCATTATTTCTTTTGACGCAATAAATCCACCCAGAGGCATCCCACCTCCAAAAGCTTTTGCCAGCGTGATAATATCCGGTATTACGCCAAAATTCTCAAACGCAAACAGTTTTCCTGTCCTGCCAAATCCTGTTTGTATCTCGTCAAAAATCAGTAAAGTACCTGTCTCGTCACATCGTTCTCTTAGCCGTTTCAGAAAATCATTTTCCGGCAAAATGATACCTGCCTCACCTTGAACGGGTTCCACCACAACACCGGCAGTTTTTTCAGAAATTCCCTGCAAATCATCAAAGTTGTTAAATGTCAAAAGTTTAGTATCTGGCAACAAAGGACGAAACGGTGTTTTATAGATTTCACTACCCTGAATGCTCAAAGCCCCATGTGTACTACCATGATAGGCATTTTTAAAACTGATTATCTCGGTTTTTCCCGTAACTTTTTTTGCCAGTTTCATTGCTCCCTCAATGGCTTCGGAACCGGAATTAACAAAATAAACAGACGATAACGGATTTGGCAATACCTTATCCAAAAGACGGGCATACTTTACCTGTGGCGACAAAACTAATTCACCGTAAACATGTGTGTGCATATATTTGGCAATTTGCCGGCGAATGGCATTTAACACTTTTTTGTTGCCATGACCCACATTACTAACTGAAACACCGGCTACCAAATCAATATATTTCTTGCCGTCAACACCATACAAATAAACACCTTTGGCTTTTTTAATTTCCAGTTGTAACGGTTCGGGGGAAGTCTGTGCAACATTTTGCAAAAAGAACTGCCGCTGCGAAATCATTGTTAAAGAATATTCAGTTTAGCAAAAAAGTCTTTTTGATATGCTTTTCCCATTGGGATAACTTTTCGCTCGTTATCAATAACTACCACCACAATATTGTTCTGAATTTGATTAATTCGATTCGCATTAACAATATAAGACCGGTGAATACGGATATATTGTTGCGGTAGTTTTCCAATAATTGATTTCAAAGTATGATGTACCACATAGGTTTTACCTTCAGTAAAAACTTTAATATAATTCTCTAATGCTTCAATATAAAAAATATCATCACTGTCTAGCCGTATTATTCCTTTGTCTGTCTTAAGAAATATATCTTCAGCTGTTTCGGTATCTATTTTTTGTTTTTCCTGCATTAAATTTAATATTCTGTCGGTGGCTTTTAAAAAACGCGGTAAGCTAATGGGTTTTGTCAAATAGTCGGTAACTTCAAATTCAAAGGCATCGATAGCATAGTTTTTCTTGGACGATACAATAATTACAAACGGATGTTTTTCAAAAGCGGACAAAAACTCAATTCCTGTCATTCCCGGCATTTCCACATCTAAAAAAATTAAATCAATATCTTGTAAAATTTCTTCTTTCTTAAAAATTGCTTCCTGAGCACTTGGATAAGTTCTTATCAAATTCAAATAAGATACTTTTTCAATAAGTTCTTGTAAAACCTTTGTTGCCAACGGATCATCGTCAATTATTATACAATTAATATTCATTCTGAATAAATTATCCTTCAAAAATACACCAAAATTCAAATGTAAAATTTATTTTTGTAATAAATCTCTTTTGGTGATGAAAAATTATTTTTTT
>JALTEO010000143.1 GCA_027073875.1 Bacteroidales bacterium | reverse complement strand
TTCAAAAATACACCAAAATTCAAATGTAAAATTTATTTTTGTAATAAATCTCTTTTGGTGATGAAAAATTATTTTTTTCTTTTCTTTTTAATCGTTTCTTCTTTGGTATTCGGACAAAAACAAAAATTACACGATGCTATTGTACCCGGGCTGGTTATCGTAAAAACAACGACAGATATTTCTCTAATAAAAGACAAACAGTTCTCTGATTTTCTGAATAAGATATCGGCAACATCGCCTGCTAAACGATTTCCAAATGCGAAGAAACCACAAAAAGAATACAATCGTTTTCATCAAAAATTAGTTGATCTGACAAAAATCTACGAAATTCATTTCAGCAATAAATTTTCACCGGAAACTGTCAGTAAACAGCTGAATGCTTTTCCTTTTGTTGTGTATTCCCAACCTTATTACTTACCGGAATTATTATATACTCCAAATGATTCTCTTGCCGGTTCACAATATGCCCTTACACATATTCATGCTTTTGACGGATGGGACTATGAACAAGGCGATAGCACCATCATTATAGGCATTACTGATACCGGTGTTGATTTAGATCACGAAGACCTGCATGACCAAATTGCCTACAACTATGATGACCCGCCTAATGGTGTAGATGATGATTATGACGGATTCGTAGATAATTTTCGTGGATGGGACTTGGGCGAAAACGATAATAATCCGCAATGGGATGAAAGCGGAACAGCAAATGTTATTGCTCACGGCGTTTGGGTTTCCGGTTTGGCGGCAGCTCGTACCGACAACAAAAAAGGTATTGCCGGTGTTGGCTTTAGAACAAAATTTTTACCTGTAAAAATATCAAATGAATGGGGCTCATTGAATCAAGCATACGAAGGCATTGTTTATGCTGCCGACCACGGTTGTAGTATTATCAATTGTTCATGGGGCGGAACGACAGGACATCCTTACGGACAAGATGTTGTAAACTATGCTACTTACAACAAAAATGCCTTGGTAGTTGCTGCTGCCGGCAATAACGGAAATGATGTTTTATTTTATCCTGCTTCTTACGAAAATGTATTATCTGTAGCAGCAACAAATCCGCGTGATGAAAAGTGGAATAAATCCAGTTATGGTATTTGTGTTGATGTATGTGCTCCCGGCGACAATGTCCTAATGACATACGCTAATAATAAATATTCAGGTGGCTGGGGAACCTCGTTTGCTTCACCACAAGTAGCAGGACTTGCCGCATTGGTTAAAGCTCATTATCCCGATACACTCAATGCTTTGCAAATAGGTGAAATAATAAAAGTTACATGCAATTATATTGATACAATCCCTTACAACAAACAGTTTTCCGGATTGCTTGGTGCCGGACTAATTGATTGTGGTAGAGCACTTTCCGATACAGCAATGACACCTTCTATTCAATTTCGTAATATCCTGTATAACGGACAAGATTCCACTATCTTTCCCGGAAATGATACAATTACCATAGCCGGTGATTTTATTAACTACCTGACGCCAGCACAAAATTTAAAAGTAGTTTTGCAAACAGCATCGCCTTATATTCAAATTTTGGACAGTTCTTTTTCTGCCGGAACCATTGGAACACTTGACAGTGTCTCTAATCAAGCAACACCTTTCAGAATTGCATTATTACCTTCAGCACCTTATGATGAAACCATTGACCTGAAACTGATTTTTACCGATACGGCAACCGGTTATTCAGGATTTCAATATCTGAGAATTATTGTAAGCCCATCGTATTTGGATATTTATCCGAATAATATCTCTACAACCATTACCGCCAACGGGAGAATTGGCTTCAATCGTTTTTCACCGCTTCAGGGTATTGGTTTTCTCCATAACTCTTATGCCGAATCATTGCTATATGAATCAGGATTATTGATTGCTTCATCTTCTGACCATGTATCCGACTGTGTAAGGGGAGGTGATGATTTTTTACCTATTGTTAAACCAACACAAAGTAATGTTCCTCCATATTCCGACATAGAATATAACTCACAATTTGATGATTCTAAAACCGATTCTACAAAATTAGATGTGCTGGTAAATCAAACCGTATATGCGTGGACAGACAGCAACAAGGCAAATACTGTTTGGTTCCGTTATCAAATAATTAATCAGAGTGGTTTTGACTATAACAATATTTTTGTTGGTAATTTTACAGACTGGGACATTATTGATTATGCTCATAATGTAATGGTTTATGATTCGCTGAATCATTTGGCTTATTGTTACGATGTTAATAACCAATCTGTAATTGCAGGTGTTCAACTGCTTTCAAATTACTCAACAAACATTTACGGTATAGATAATATTTCAGGAGGTGATGGCGTAATTGATATCTCTGATGGTTATTCCGATAATGAAAAATACTATACACTCTCTCATTCAAGGACAGCAGCAGGTGGAACAACAGGAATGGATGTAGCACAAACGGTTAGTTTTGGTCCTTTGTCTTGCGACCAAAATGACACAATAGATGTCTTCTTTGCCTTTGTTGCCGGTAATTCAATACAAGGAATTAAAAATACGGCTCAAAGCAATCAATTGCTTTTTGATTCGCTGTTTGCTCAAACATACATTGAAAAGCAATCATCAAGACAAACAGAAGTCCGGATTTTTCCAAATCCTGTAAATGATATCCTAACGATAAAAAGTAATTTGAATATTAAAGAAATTGCAATTTTTGATGTCAGCGGACGAACTTTTACACTCCCTGTTTTTTCAGAAGATAAAGATATTCATCTAAATGTCAATCAATTGTCTTCCGGAATCTATCTTGTTAAACTTACAACGGAGAATAAGATTATTAATTTAAGATTTACAAAACAGTAATGTTTTACGACGGGAAGATAAAAGATAATTTCCCTAAATATCGTTCCAATACTGAGGGACAAAATACTGTGAGTTTTTGACAAAAAAGAAAGTGTTGGTTATTATCCTAAGTTATTATACCAAATCTTTTTGGACTAATACCGAACCGCTAATAAATTGCTTAACCCCCAAAATTTACGGAATTTTCTACTTTTCAAGAACCTGTTTTGCGGTTTGAGCTTAACAAAACCAACCATGAAGTTATTTCATAAACTTGATAGCGGTTTAGTGTAATTTATAATTCGTTTTGGTATAACTATTCCAAGAATGTAATTGCAGCGTTGGCAAGCAATCCGGGAGAAAACCGTAAAATTTCCTCATCAATATCAAATGTTGATGAATGTAACGGACTTATGATATTTTTTTGCTTATTACCTGTACCAATACGATAAAAAACTGATGGAACAGCATGCGAAAAATACGCAAAATCTTCTGCTGTCATACGGATGTCCAAGTCCAGAACATTGTCATTGCCTAAAAATTCAATGGCTTGTTTTTTTAAAATTGCTGTGGCATCCGGATTATTATGCAATACCGGATAACCATGCCGGATTTCCAAATCAAAGTCTGCATTAAAACTATCAACCATAAAGCGAATAACCTCCGCTATTTTTGTATGAACTTTCTTTCGCCACACTTCATCCATTGTTCTGAAAGTGCCTTCAATCTTAACTTCCGATGGGATAATATTTGTTGCTCCGTTAGCGATTATTTTCCCAAATGATAAAACAGTAGGAATAGATGCCGGCACAAAACGACTGACAATTTGCTGTAATTTTACAATCAGTTCGGAAGTAAGTAATACTGTATCTGTAATTTCGTGGGGTAGTGCAGCGTGTCCGCCTTTCCCTTTCAGTGTTAAATAAATTTCATCGGTAGAAGCCATATAATTGCCTGCACGAACACCAATCTTCCCTGCTTCGATATTTGGCATAGTGTGTTGTCCAATGACAACTGCCGGTTGAATATCTCTTAAAAGCCCATTGTCAATCATTTGCTTGGCACCACCCGGCAGTTTTTCTTCTGCCGGTTGAAAGATGCACCAAACTGTTCCTTCAAATTCGGTTTTAAATTGTAGAAGTATTTTAATAGCCGACAAAAGCGATGCTGTATGAACATCGTGTCCGCAGGCATGCATTATACCGGTATTTTGTGATTTGTAAGGTATTTCATTTTCTTCCAAAATAGGCAACCCGTCAATGTCTGCCCGCAAGGCAATAGATTTTTTTTGTGGATTTTTCCCTTCTATTTTTGTAACAACACCTGTCTCTGCATATTGCGTGAAGACAGGTAACTCTAATCGTTTTATTTCTTTAATCAGATAACTTGTCGTTTCAAACTCTTGAAACGACAGTTCCGGGTGCTGATGTAAATAATGCCGCAACTGTAGTGTTTCTTCAAAAATATCGTTGCTGTAGTTTTTTAATTTTTCTTTCACAGGAAATATTTTTATCAAAGATATAAAAAAAATCAGAAATAAAATTGGGAAAATTAACTTACTTCAATTTCCTCTGAATCTCATTCAACAAATTAAGTGCTTCAATAGGTGTAAGATTATTTAAATCAACCTGTTTTATCATATCCTTTATTTCGAGTAATAGCGGGTCGTCTAATTGGAAAAAACTCAGCTGATAGCCCTCCTTGTTTTGTTTAATGTCTTCTATGGGTTTGCCGAGGGTATTTTTGGATGCACCGTCTTCCATTTCCCTCAATATCTCTTTGGAACGCTTAACAACAGATTTCGGAATACCTGCCATATCTGCCACATGAATACCGAAACTATGAGCCGTGCCACCTTCTAAAAATTTGCGATCGAAAAGAATTTTTCCGTTAATTTCTTTTACGGAGATATGGAAATTTTTAATCCGCTTAAAGGATTTTTCCATTTCATTTAATTCGTGGTAATGTGTGGCAAACAGCGTTTTAGGATGAATCTGCGGATGCTCATGCAGGTATTCGGCAATAGCCCATGCAATAGAAATACCATCGTAGGTGCTGGTGCCGCGACCAATTTCATCGAGCAAAATCAAACTTTTGTTTGACAGATTGTTTAGGATACTCGCTGTTTCGGTCATTTCAACCATAAAAGTGGATTCGCCCAACGAAAGATTATCTGAAGCTCCTACCCGTGTAAAAATCTTATCTACCACACCTATTTCGGCTTTTTGCACGGGAACAAAACTTCCCGTTTGTGCCAACAACACAATCAAGGCGGTCTGCCTCAAAAGTGCGGATTTTCCTGCCATATTAGGTCCGGTGATAATGATAATTTGCTGATTTTCGTTATCTAACAACACATCGTTGGGGATATATGACTCACCAAGTGGCATCTGTTGCTCAATTACAGGGTGTCTGCCCTGACGAATATCCAATTTATTGTTTTCGGTGATTTCCGGTTTTCGGTAATCGTAAGTTTCGGCTAACTCGGCAAATGCAGTAAGACAATCTAATTGTGCAACTTTTTCGGCATTCAGCTGCAAGGCGGGAATATATTCCAAAATAGCTGTAACCAAATTTTGAAAAAGGGAAGTTTCCAATGCCAAAATTTTTTCTTCCGCTCCCAAGATTTTTGATTCGTATTCTTTCAATTCTTCGGTAATGTAGCGTTCGGCACTTACAAGTGTCTGCTTACGAATCCATTCTTCCGGCACTTTGTCTTTATGTGTGTTTCGAACTTCAATGTAATATCCGAATACATTATTGAATGCCACTTTCAATGATGGGATTCCCGTCCGTTGACTTTCGCGGGTTTGTAAATCAGTCAGGTAATCTTTACCCGATGCCAATAATTTTCTCAATTCATCCAGTTCGGCAGAAACACCATCAGCAACAACAACGCCCTTGCCAATAGTATTGGGTGGGTCGTCAACGAGTTCCGTATCAATACGGGTAGAAATTTTCTTGCAAGGATTCAGTTGGTCAATAATGGGTTGGATAGCCGGAAATGTGTTTTCTTTTAATTTGGCAAGGATGTGTTCTATGGCAAACAAACTCCGTTTTATCTGCACAATTTCACGAGGGGTTATCCTGCCTGCTGCCAGACGACTAACCAGCCGTTCGAGGTCGGCAATTTCTTTGATATTTTTTCGTAATTCTTGGCGTAGATTGCCTTGTTTCAGGAATGATTCCACCGCATTGAGGCGTTGATCAATCTGCGATTTTTTGACCAACGGAAAAGCAATCCACTTTTTCAGCATCCTTGCTCCCATTGACGATACGGTAAAATCAATTGTTTCAATCAGTGTTTTACCATTTTGACTAATGGGCTGAAACAGCTCCAAATTACGAATCGTATATTGGTCGAGCCACAAGAAATTATCCGATTCAATGCGGGAAATTTTCTGAATGTGTTCAATGTGTTTATGTTCGGTTAAATCCAGATAATGTAAAATGGCTCCGGCAGCAATTATAGCATCTGTAAACGATTCTATTCCAAAACCTTTCAGCGTTTTTGTGCCGAACTGTGTCGTTAATTTTTCGTAACAAATATCTTTCTGAAATGCCCAATCTTCCAACGGATAAGTGTAAAACCGTTTGTCGGCAATTTGTTGGATTTGTTCGCGTTGCTCTCGCAAGAAAATGACTTCTTTGGGTTGAAACGAGAACAATAATTTTTCGAGATAACCGATGGTTCCTTGTGTGGTAAAAAATTCGCCCGTGGTAATATCTAAAAAAGCAATACCGCCGGTTTTTTTGCCAAGAAACAGACTACATAAAAAATTATTGGATTTATGGTCTAACACATTTTCGTTAAAAGTAATACCCGGCGTAACCAGTTCCGTAATGCCGCGTTTAACAATCTTTTTTGTCATTTTCGGGTCTTCCAACTGCTCGCAAATAGCAACGCGTTGACCGGCACGCACCAATTTCGGCAGATAAGTTTCCAAAGCGTGATAAGGAAATCCTGCCAAATCAACAAACGAAGCACTGCCGTTGGCGCGTTTGGTAAGTGTAATACCCAGAATTTTAGCTGTTTTTACGGCATCGTCTTCAAAAGTCTCGTAAAAATCGCCTACACGGAACAGTAATATGGCATCAGGGTGCTTGGCTTTGATGTCGTAGTATTGCTTCATCAAAGGTGTGAGAACTGCTTTAGGTTTTGCCATATTCCGGATTTGAGCCAACAAAATTAACGAAAACGATAGAAACCGGAATTGAAAACTTGGAGAAATTTTATAGAGGAGTTCTAACAACTTAACCCGCTTTATTCATACAAGAATGTAATGAATTGTATGAATGTGCGATGAATAAAGGGAGGGCAAAGCTGGAAATCCCGATTTAGAAATATCCAAATCCGGGGTTTTGTAAAATCCCAAATTTGGGTATTTCTTAATAACCTGAGTTCGACATAATAAATGAATCACAGAGAGCAAATAGGGATTAAGATTTTGAAAAGGAATCTTGCAGTCATAACGGGTTATTACAAAAGATTTCTTTTTAAAAGATTTTTTCTATTTGCTTTCCCTATAGGGCTTTATGATATTTCCCTTATACTTCATCATATCTTTTTACATTATCCCGATAGTGCATCAAAAATATGACTCGTCTAAGAAAAATATCAAAAAGCTGTGAGTATTTCTTATATCGAATTCAGGTTAATAGTAGAAAATTCCGTGAATTTTGTTGGTTAAGTTCGACATGGTATCGGCATTATACCAAATTTTTTGTACTAATTTATAATTCGTTTTGGTATAATCTTTAAGGAATCTGAATGAGTGTTTCTTTATTTATAATCTTTCGGGTTAAGAAAAATGAAGATTTATCGGGGACCGTTATACGATTACTATGGGTATCATCGTCTTCCAAAGAAAGCACATAAGAAGCATTTTGATGAAGAATCAAGGTATATTCTCCTTTCTCATTAGGCAAAAAGCTTCCAACTTCCTTACCGTTGTCATCTTCGACAATAATTGTTTGACCTTTCACAATTTGTCCCTTGCTATTCCTCACAAATCCTTTAATAACTGTTCCTGTTTTTTCAGGTAATGACAAAAAGTTCATCATATAAATATCCATTCCACCAAAAGAATCATCTCTGATAGCAGAAAAATAAGCTCGTTTATTATCCGGTGTGATAACGAAGAACCGTTCATCATCGGGTGTATTAATCGGGTATCCGAAATTAATTGGTTGTGACCATTTTCCGTCATCACCCAAATTACTGTAAAATAAATCGTAACCACCAATGGTTTGATGTCCTTGAGAGCTAAAATAAAGTGTGTTTCCATTCGGATGAATCATTACAGCATCTTCATTGTAAGGTGTATTAATAGGAGGTCCAATATTTCGAGGTAAGCTCCATTCACCATTGGGTAGGAGAACACTATAATAAATATCTGTTCCACCCATACCTCCGGGACGGTCACTTACAAAATAAAGTGTGCCTCCGTCAGCACTAATACTGGCATGGGTCTCGTTGCTAGTGGAATTTATACCGGATACTTTCTCCGGTCGTGTCCATTCTCCATATCTATAAAGAGATTCGTAAATATCTCCTATACCACCTTCATCTTTATAAATAAATAAACGATCTCCCTGTGGGGAAAGACTTATTGATGCCTCATGCATTTCAGTATTGATAGTTTTTCCAATGTTTTGGGCAGGCATCCATTTACCGTTCTCATTTTTTGCAATATAAATATCTTCAAAAAAATCGCCTTCATCTGTTCTTCCTCCAAAATTACCTTCTCTGCGAGATGTAAAAATCAATGTTTTTTCATCGGCACTCAATGCCGGTGCATAATCGTTATATTTTGAATTAATATTTTTACCAAGATTAGTAATCTCTATTTTTATAGAATCTTTAACTGCTTTCATTGCATATTTTGCAGAACGGATGTATTGGTTTACAGTCTGTGTATCAACATCTTCTTTTACTTTCTCGTAGAACTTATAATTCTTTAATGCTTTTGTAAACCGATATGCTTGATGGTTAGCAAATCCTAAATAAAGATAGGCATCTAACGGTGCTTTTTTTTCGGAATAATTAAAATCCTTATAATCTACCGTTGTATTTTTTACTGCTTGTGTCAAAAATGAGATTGCTTTTTTATATCGTTTTGTTTTATAAAGGCAAACACCTGTTAGATAAGCATAATTAGCATTTTGGGTATCATATTTATATAATGCAAAAAAGTAAGGTAATGCCTTTTGATAATCATGAAGATTAAACAAACGATAACCCTCGATAAAGTTTTTCCGTAATTGTAAAGCAGTAGGTTTTTGTGAAAATCCGGTAAAAACTACAACACCTATTAGGATGGTTATGATAAATATTCTCTTCATATGTTTATGTTTTATATTTTATTCATATTCAATGAATTATAATGACCTCCTTGTATGTTTTAAATCAATCATTCCATTATGTTCATTTCTTGTACCGCTCCTACGGAGCTTAAATAGTTTAAAAGTTTGTAAAGTAAAAAGTTCATAAAGTTTCATTTTTCCATTCGTAATTAATAATTCGTAATTTGAATTTTATTTTCCATTCGTAATTAAATTATTGTATTTTTTTATTGTGTGTTTTAAAATCAATCATAATCGTTTCATCTTGTTCATTGCTCGTATCGTTCCTACGG
>JALTEO010000142.1 GCA_027073875.1 Bacteroidales bacterium | reverse complement strand
TAATTTATACTTTGGTTTAAGGTGAGCGCTTTTACTGTTAACTATAATTTCTCAAAATAATGGTTTTATTTCCTGAATACATTAAAATGCAAATCGTTAGTTTTAATGAAAGAGTGAGATAGTAATGGATTATAAGACTGATCAATTGGATATGATTGGAATTCTTTCCAAAATTTCACAAGATTGGTTAATTTGGCTTTATGAAAACCAAGAAGTTAAGTTTGTCTCAGAAAAAGTCGAAGCCATTACAGGATACACTAAAGAAGAATTTTTAAAGGTTACCGATTTCTTTAAAAAAATAATCCATCCTGACGATAGAGACGTTGCCCTTGAAAAATTAAAAAATGAATTTAACAATCCGAAGCCTTGTTCTTTTGATTTTCGGATTATTCACAAAAACGGCCATACCCGCTGGATTCATCACAGTTGCATGCCCATTTTCAAACAATCTGGTAAAATCATCGGGAGAGTTATTAGCAATCTTGATATTACCGAAAAAAAACTAACAGAGCAGATTTTAGAAGAAAAGGAACAAATTAATACACTCATCAATTCAAGTCCGGATATTATTTGTTTTAAGGATGGCCAAGGCCGTTGGTTAGCTGCCAACAAAGCCGATCTTGAGCTTTTTGATTTGCAAAATATCGATTATCAAGGGAAAAAAGACAGCGAGCTTGCCAAATATAGTCCCTTTTATTACGACGCATTTATGACATGTGAAGACACCGATGAGATTGCCTGGCAAAAAGGTACGCTCTCCCGAAGCATTGAAATCATTCCCAAACCGGATGGAAGCGAAAAGGTTTATGAAGTAATCAAAGTCCCCATTTTTTATGATGACGGTACTCGTAAAGGACTGGTGGTTTTAGGACATGACATCACCCAGATGAAGAAGGCCGAAGAAAAATTGCGTGCCAGCGAAAATCGGTTCCGGGCTATTTTAAAGACCCTACCCGATTTCATTTTTGTCATAAATGATCAAATGCAATTTACGGATTGTTTTGCTCCGGATGAAGAAAAACTTTTAATGCCTTGGAAAAATGTGATTGGTAAATTTATCAAAGAGGCTTTACCGGAATATCTGATTAAGCCTATGAAAGAACTTGTCAAGAAAACTTTTACTGAAAAGAAACTCCACGTCTGTGAATATCCGCTCACGATAAATGATAAAACGTCCTGGTTTGAAGTGCGTATGTTTCCCTATACGGAAAGGAAAGTTTTAAGCATTGTCCGGGATATTACAATCGTGAAAGAAAAAGAAGAAGAACTTAAAAAAAGCGAGCAAAAGTATCGGGAAATTTTACATTTATATCGCTTAATAGCTGATAATATTCCGGATTTAGTCTGGGCTAAAGATATTAACGGTAAATATCTTTTTGCCAATAAAGCTATTTGCGAAAAACTTTTAATTGCCAAAGATGTGAACGAACCTATTGGTAAAAACAATCTTTATTTTGCAGAACGGCAACGTAAATTACATCCCGAACGCAAAGATTGGCATACCTTTGGAGAATTATGCGTTAATTCCGATGAAATTGTTCTAAAAAACAAAAAACCGCAACGTTTTGATGAATACGGCAATGTACAGGGCAAATTTCTTTATTTGGACGTGTACAAAGCGCCTCTTTTTGATGAAAACGGTAAACTGATAGGAACCGTTGGCCATGGCCGAATAGTTACCAAGGAAAAGGAAATTGAAAAGAAACTAAAAGAAAGTGAAAAAAGATATCGACGAATTTTCGAAGAATCTCAAGATGTAATTTTTATTAGTTCGATTGATGGAAAAATTCTTGACATCAATCCTGCCGGTGTACAACTGTTCGGATATGATTCCAAAGAAGAGATGCTTCATTTGGATATTACAAAAGACCTTTATGTTGATAAAAGCATGCGTCAAGAAGTCATCGAAAATCTCAAGCGTGACGGTTATGTGAAAGACATGGAATTACGTCTCAAACGCAAAGACGGAAAAGAGATTATTGTGCTGGAATCATCCACGGCCATTCGCAACCAAAAAGGCGAAATAATCGGCATTAGCGGCATCCTGCGTGATATTACAGAGAAAAAGATGCTGGAAGCACAATTACTCCAGGCGCAAAAGATGGAATCCATTGGCATTTTGGCCGGTGGTATTGCACACGACTTTAATAATTTATTAACTATTATCAACGGTTTTTCCGAAATGGCTTTAATGGAAATGAGCCCGGACAATAAGCTTCATAGTAAATTAACTTCCATCTTAAAAGCCGGCAAACGCGCCGAATCGCTTACAAGACAGCTATTGGCCTTTAGCCGCAAGCAAATCTACAAACCGGAAATTGTGAATATCAATCATGTTATTGAAACCATGAATAAAATGTTACGTCGTCTTTTGGGTGAAGATATTCATATTGAAATGGTTTTGGGAAAAGACCTACCTAACATTAAAGCCGATGTCTCTCAATTGGAACAAATTTTCATCAACTTGGTAGTCAATGCCCGCGATGCTTTAAGAGCGGTAAAAAAACCGAATTTTAAGAAACGACTTACTATTGAAACGGGCTTGGCCAATATTGGCAAAAAATATGTTAATAATCATCCGGATATTAAGGAAGGCGAATATATTTTCTTTGCCGTTTCCGATAATGGTATTGGCATTGACAAGAAAATTCGCGATCGTATTTTTGAACCGTTCTTTACGACTAAAGAAAAATACGAAGGTACCGGTTTGGGCCTTTCCATGGTATATGGTATTGTCAAACAAAACCAAGGCGGCATTTACCTTTATTCCGAACCCGGCCAGGGAACAACTTTTAAAATTTACTGGCCAACCACTCATGAAGAAGCCGAAACCAAAGAAACCATTTTGAAAAACGAAATTTTATATGGAAACGAAACCATACTGCTTGTAGAAGACGAAGAA
>JALTEO010000141.1 GCA_027073875.1 Bacteroidales bacterium | reverse complement strand
GGAGAAGCGCTTAATTTCAATTTCCCTTTGTATTTTTTACCCGGAAAGAATTTCGAGCTTTTTTCGTTTAATTGAACTTCAATCCAATATGCCGTTTTTAACTTTATCTGAGAAAATCCAATCGAACTGTTTACACCGGCTTCGGCTAATATTTTATCTAATGCCCTATCCTCCCAAGTGTAATTTAAAGTACGTTCGGTGTAGATTATCGATGCCAAAATCCTCGGAGAAATATCAAATATTCTACTTGCACCTATTATTAAATCTCTGTTCGATTCTATTTTTCTTAAAGTAGTATCGGGGCGCTCTCCGTAAATAAAAACCGGTATTAACAATATTTGTAATAAGATTATTTTCATTTTGTTTACATTAGTAAAGGCAGCTTAAAAAGTAAGCCGCCTTTACTCAATTCCATTTACTTAATCAATAACATCTTGGATGTTTTTACAAATACTTTTTCGTTTTCCAAAGAAGTAGCTTTGAATCCGTATAAATACACTCCGCTCGAAACTTTAATACCGTTACGGTTTTTACCGTTCCAAACTATGCTGTGATAACCAGCCGATTGAACTTCTTTGGTAAATGTTTTCACCACTTTACCGGTTATGTCATAAATATTAAGCTCTATTCTCGAACTGTACGGTAAAGCATAGCTAATTGTAGTGCTCGGATTAAAGGGATTCGGATAATTACCGAGTAATTTGTAGCTTTTCGGTAATTCGACTTTTTTCTCAGTAAATAAATCTTCGGATTGCTTTTGTAGCGGAATATTTCCTACGTCTTTTCCAAGCTGCCTTTGACTATCAAAGTATGATTCCGATTCGGGGAATAATTTACCCAATTCATCCGATGTTTTTTTAGCCGACTTGATATCCTTCGCTTCATAAAGATAATACATAAACTTCTGAAACAGAACAAATTCCACCAAAGGCGTTCCCTTATATTTATTTTGAATTTTATCTAAAATTGAAATTCTGTCTTTTCTTTCTCCTACGGCAAGGAGCAATTCAGCCGCTCCGTAGAGCTGTTTCTTCTCTTTTCTGTTTGATATTTGCTCTACAAATTTTTTGAATGGTTGTTTGCTTTTACTTTTGATTCGGGATTGTTGTAATAAATCCAATGCAAGATAAGCAAACGAAGAATCCGGATAATTTGTTACTACATCTTCGCATATCTTTGAGGCTGCCGAGTAATTTTTTATCTTTATTAAATTTCTTGCATACAATAATTTCCATTCGATAGGCCAACGGGAATTGAATCCGCTATGTTTTCCCGAATTACCGGTTTGAATGACATCGGTTGATGTTCTTGAATTATTCCATTCATCGCCAAACCGTGCGTTAAATAATCCTTTGTTGAAACCAAAGAGAAACGCTCGCCGATTGGATTGTTCTCGAAAATGGATATTTCTTTCGGATAGCCGGTAAACCAAGATACACCGGAAGCAAAGTTTCCGGATTTACCGTAACCACAGATTAGTTTGCCCTGATCGTTAAGCCACATTGCCATTAGCCCGTCTTGAACACCGAGTGCTATGACAGGATTGGAATTATGACTTTCTGCAAATAAAAAATCGTTATAACCTTCAATAAGAGATTGTCCGTAATTTACGTAATTCGAAAAGTTAAGATCGCCCGTGTTAGTTGAAAAATAGTTCTCAATGTAAACTCCCCAATCGTTGTTTTCATCTCCCGTTGCCCCGTCATATATTATTGAAACCATTATATAACCGTCGGACGCTTGTGAGGGATTTTCTATTTTAAAATCAATTGACGGATTTTTGGCTTTGCGTCCTTTATTTAATGCACCGATCAATTCCCACGTTACGCCGTTATCCGTACTCCTTTCGTACCATACTTTACCCATACTTTCATATACCATGTGTAATATCCCTTCCGGCGTTCTCACTACTTTCCTTTGCCCGGTGTTGGAAAAGGTGAATGCATTATTTGATAGCTGCGTGCCTTTATATTTCGCTTGCAAACTCCCGGGACTCGTAGGCGAGACATTTCTGGTATTGTTTCCATTTCCGTCGCTCCACTCTAAGAATACGTACTTGTGTCCGTTTTTTGTTAAAGTTTGATTTACGCTTACTTGTGCTCCCTCTGGATGTGCAAATATATACTCACTGACGGGAAAAGAATAATTATTTCCGTCTATGTTAATGCTTCCGTAACTTTCCGTAATCCCTTCATAAGAAGCGCTGAAATTAACAATGTAGGATTTGTAAAATTGGGCTTTGTAAGTACCGTCGCCATCAACTAAAACGTTTCGGGAAATATTCGTATTTTCGTCTTTCCATTTCTTAAATTTGTAATGATTATTATCCGCTTCGTAATCGATGCCGTTATCTTGCGTTTTAATTGTGTGAGAACTGTTTTTATCCCAAGCAAATTCAAAACCGGCGGGATATTCTACAAACGCTCCGTTTTCAAGCGAATAAACGTAACCGATATCTCTTACCGGAGGAGCGTTTTCAAGTTCCAATTCGTTCGTTACGGTTATGAATCTATCGCCTTTAACGTTATAATTAAGATAAACGCTTTCGTTATCAGTCGTAATAGGCGGCGAACCCAAGTTAAACGCTTCGGAAAAGAAGCTGGGCGTGATATTTGTCAACGATAAATTTATATCCGGGATCATTGAAAGAATATCCTCGGAGTAAAAGAGATCGGCAATATAACCCGGCAACCATCCCAAATCTCCCCAAGAGTTTATATCAACCGAATTTAGTTGTAAAACTATTTTATATCCTTCCGTTTCATTGCCTTCTAAAACGAATTCTCCGTTTATTACGCCTCCGAAATGTTCCTTTGTATTAAAATCGAACGCAACAACGTCAATATTTACTAAAAAATATAAATCATCCACAATAAGACGTACGTTATTACCTGGTAAAATA
>JALTEO010000140.1 GCA_027073875.1 Bacteroidales bacterium | reverse complement strand
GTCATATTGAGCGTAGTCGAAATATCTTATACCATTTACTAATATAAATTAATCCAAAAATTAACAAAACCAGCTATCAAGCTATTTCAGCATCTTGATAGCGGTTTAGTATAAGTAGATTTTTCACTGTGTTCAGAATGACAAAAATGAACTTTTTTGATACAGCTTCATTTTCTTCCGAACTCTTTTTGGGAGGATTTCCCGCTTTGCCATCCCACTACTTGTCCCTAACAGATTGTTTAAAAATCAAAGAGTTAGGAATTCGTCGCACATTCATACAATTCACGATGTTCTTGTATGAATAAAGCGGGTTAAAAATTTTTTCCCTACTTTTGTAGAGTTTTATTAAACTCAAAAATCATGAGAAAATTTATCATTTTTCCTTTTTTTCTTGTCTTTTTATCGTTCACGGGCTTGGCACAACCAAACCATAGCGACACATTAGATGTGTTACATTATGATATTAACTTGGATATTACCAATATATCAGGTAAAACCATTAGTGGTAATACGGTGCTTTCCGTTACGCCTAAGATTGATAATCTGGCATATTTCCCGTTAGATTTGCTGGCACTTACCGTAGATTCTGTTTTTGTAAACGACACACTTTGTTCGTTTTCGTATAATGATACTTTGATTCATATTTTGCCGGCACATGCCTACAACAGTCAGGATACGGTTTTACTAAAAGTGTTTTATCACGGGCATCCTGTTACCGACCCGTCAGGATGGGGTGGGTTCTATTTTTCGGGGAGTTCTACCGCTTACAATCTTGGTGTTGGATTTCAGGACATTCCTCACAATTACGGGCGTGTTTGGTTTCCATGTTTAGACGATTTTAACGATCGTGCAACTTACGATTTTATAATTACGACTGCCGATAATTTAACTGCGGTATGTAACGGAACGATGGAGCAAGTTACTGATAATGGCGATGGTACCAAGACTTGGCATTGGACATTGCATCAATCTATCCCGACTTATTTGGCATCAGTAGCTGTATCAAATTATGTGGCTGTTACCGACACTTTTAACAGTATGACAGGACCAATCCCGATTGGTATTTATGTTCTCCCCGGCGATAGTGTTGATGCCATAGGTTCATTCTCGCACCTGAAACAAATTCTTGCCGGATTTGAGAAATATTTCGGACCCTACCGCTGGGAACGAGTGGGCTATGTTGGTGTTCCGTTTAATAGCGGAGCTATGGAACATGCTACCAATATTGCTTATCCTTCGGCAGTGATTAATGGTAGTTCTACTTACGAATATCTATATGCTCACGAATTGTCGCATCATTGGTTTGGCGATTACCTGACTTGTGCTTCTGCCGAGGATATGTGGATAAATGAGGGCTGGGCAGTTTTTGCCGAATCGTTTTACCATGAGTTCTTATACGATAAGCCGACTTATGTTTCGTATCTGATGTCTAGACATGCCAATGCCATTCGTATGGCAGAATTTGATGATGGTGGTGTTTATCCGCTCTACCCGATGCCGCAGAATACAACTTACGGAACAACAACCTATGATAAAGGTGCTTCGGTAGTACATACACTACGGAATTATTTGGGCGATACACTGTTCTTCAATGCTGTAAAAGCATATGTTACCGCTTTTGGATTGAAGAATGCTTCATCCTACGATTTACGGGACTTTCTGACAAATTATACCGGTGTTGATATGACTGACTTCTTTGATGGTTGGGTGTTTTCTCCCGGATATCCGCATTTTTCGGTAGATTCATTTTCGGTAGTGCCAAATGGTAGTAACTACAATGTAACGGTATATGTGCGTCAGCGATTACGCGAACGGACAAATTTCACCAATTCCAATCGGGTAGAGGTTACTTTTTCCGATGATCTATGGCATTTCCAAGCTGAAGAAGTAGATTTTTCAGGCGAATTTGGTCAAGCATCATTTTCATTGCCGTTTGCTCCCACACATGCTTATATGGATCTGAATCAAAAAATGTGTGATGCACGAACGACTAACAGTAATACAATTACAAGTGCTACTACGGTAAATTTTCCTAATACTTATCTCACACTGTATGTTAATCAACTCAGCGACTCGGCATTTATTCAGGTGGAACATAATTGGGTGGCTCCCGATTCGTTTAAAAATCCAATTGCCGGTTTGTATCTTACCGATAAACGATACTGGAAAGTAGAAGGGATTTTGCCCAATACATTTAATATTACTGCCCGATTCCGATATAGTGTAACTACAACCGGTTCGTATGCACATTTAGATTACGGATTTTTGACTAATTCTCCGGACTCTTTGGTGCTACTTTACCGGAGAAATACAGCAGACGACTGGCATATTACTAACGCTTATAAGCAAGGCAGTAATAGTAACGGCTATATGACACTTGACACCTTAATGATTGGCGAATATGCTTTTGGAATGTGGAATAGGACAACAGATGTACCCGGTGTAAAATCTTCCGAAAACGGACAGATAAAAATTTATCCAAACCCGACAAATGACAGTTTTTATTTTGAACAACAAAATAATAACATTACCAAGTTTAAAATTTTTGATGTGGCAGGCAAAATGATTTTTTCGGGACAGTTGAAAGGAAAATGCCGCTACCAATGGCAACCACCAACAACGGGGAATTTTATTGCCGTATTTTTGAATAATGATGGTAAGATTGTCGATAGGCAAGAGATTGTTGCCTCTAAATAAAAACTTATTGATAGAGGAAAAATAAGCTGAAACATATTCTAAAACATAAAACAATTTTCATATTTTAAATTTAATAAATATATTTTTACCACAAATTAATTTTAAAACTATAAAAAATGAAAAAGAATCTATTAAAATTTTCAGTAACACTATTTATTATTGTTATTGCATTTAGCGGATGTAAGAAAGGGGAAGATGACCCATTTATT
>JALTEO010000139.1 GCA_027073875.1 Bacteroidales bacterium | reverse complement strand
GAAGTCCCCCTGAGCAAAAGTCTTTTCCCATTAAGGTAAAAGGGCCCTTTTTCAGCAAAATAAAACTGACGAAACCCTGATTTTAGCGTCTTTATTTGCTTTTGCCCATCTTCGGATATCGTAAACTTGAAGGAATAAAGAGCAGGATGGTCGGGGCTCCACAACTCTGGTTTTTTAATAATAATGTTTTTTAAGATGTATCCTTTACGGGAAGGGATAATCGTTTTTTCGGTTGAGTAAACCTTTTGCTTGTCTTTGTCAAAAATTTCCGTTTTAAGCGTTAAAGGCTTTTTAATAGAATCAGGATTGTAAAAAGAAAAATCAACAGTAACATCAGCTTCTTTCCTGTTTTTGTTCATGGTGTAATGAATGTGAACCTGATCTAATGAAACCTGGGGTAAATATTCTACCCAAACAGGGCGGTACAAACCTCCATAAATGGTAAAATCGCTGAGTTGTGAAGGAATTCGGTCAGCATCCCGTGAATTATCACAGCGAACAGCGAGGGGAACCATACCTTTAGGAACCCTTCCGATTCCATTAGAGTACCTTGCAGAAAAACTTTCGGCCATCCGGGTAATATCAATCTTCCATTTGTCATATCCTCCCGTGTGACTGCCCACTTTTTGCATAAAGATAAAAACATCCGTTTTTTGTCCCGAACCGTCAAAATGTAGGATAGTCATTCCATTGTGATATGGATTTGCATTTTTAAACCAGTTGTAATACCAGGCAGGCCCCTGATAATAATGGGTGTCCGGATCTACGGCGTCAAAAGCATTATAACAATGAGGGACTGATACCGTTTTAAATACCGGTAATTTACTCAAACTTTCAGACCGGAAAGCCTCCCAGGGAGAGACAATCTCCCCTTTATAAAAGTGCCAGTGTTGCAAAAAATGTTTTTGCTGTGCCTGCAAAAAAACAGGAATAATCAAAATGAGCAAAAGATTAAAAGACTTTCTCATAGCTTATACTTTTTCAATAAAAATTTTTATCGAACCGAAACCCTTAGTGGATGCTGAATATTTTCGGAAAACCGCGACAAATAACCTTCCCAGGCTTTTTCATCCTTAAACTGTTTGCTTTTTGACCAGGTAAACCCCGAATAATAGACAACGTGTCCGTCCTTAACTTTTAAACTGACAAATAAGTGGCTGTGGTCCGGTACGCCGGAAATATATTTTCTGTATCCCAATATTTCATCGGGAAAGGCCACAATAGCCGTTCCTATTTCGTAATCGAAATCGGGATGGGGCTCCCAGTATGTAAACCATCCCTGTTGAACGTTTGTAAAAATTTCCCCTTTGTTTTCGTGTAAGGTAAGCCCTGCCGTAATGGTATCTGTCCCTGAAATTTGAACATCTATGCGCGAGAGGTTACTGCCCAAATCAAGCGAAATGGTTTGTTTTTCGGTTATGGTTTTATTGCCGGCTTTCCAGTCGGCATAATCCAATTTAAAGGTTGTACGAATAGGGCCGTTGGCTATTCGTTTCCAGTGTGTAAAATTGCGGGAAACCCACAGCGTGTCGTTTTTCCAGATACCAAAACCGCCACAACCCCTGCTGGCGCCTACGTGATAATTGTCAAAACCTTCACCGGTGTCGATGTGGTAACTTCCTTTTCCGGTAGTTGCCTTTTTATACCATTTATTGATTATGGGATAATCGACTCTTTTTAACCAGCAGTCAATACCGCTGGTCAGGGTGCCGCCCGGAATGTTTTGTTCCACCATCCGTTCTGCGGTGGGCCCGAATGTCCTGAATGCCACGCGGTCATTTTCCCAGGCATAATCATCGGTGCGTTCGGGAACAAAGCGCGAATAAACTTTTGAGGAAAAATCCGGTGTCTGGTTTAAATACCGGGCAATATAAGTTTTTGTGCTTCCAGCTGGAACATCGGGCTGGAACAATATGGCATCGTATTGCCCGTCACCATTTTTGTCATATAACTGGTATAAAACCACCTTGCCTGTGGCAGGGTCAACAATACCATATTTACGGAATGCCGCTTCATTGTGAACCCCCAATGCTTTCTTTGAAACTTCCACTGTTTCATTATGACGTGCCCAATTCAGCGGGTTGGAAATGATTATTTCTCTCTCCGGGGTTTTGTTCTTACAGGCCGGGAATAACATTAAAAGGGCCACGCCAAAAAAAAGGCTCGTTGCTTTTAAGCTGTTGATTGATTTCATATCACTTTTGTTTTTCATTTTCCTTTATTGCATTTATCCGGATAAGTTTTCTTGTATCTTGTCAACTTTTGTAATTTGAAAAATTTACGAACGGCTGTAATTTCCCAGTTTTAAATGGCGGGAAACGCGAAGAGAACCGCTGTTGTTTTCTAAAACTTTTCCTGTCAGCCGACTGTTCTTGTCAACGGGAGGTTGTTTGACGGGATAATAACGGGATTGTCCTTCCGGAAAAGTTTCGGTAACAATTCCCGATAAACGATTTAAGTCCTTTCCTATTACCTGGCAGGAAAACAGGGTGCCTTTTTTACCATTTCCCGTGTTAACCGGATGATAATAATAGTTTTTTATCCCTATAAGGGTCAATCTCTCAGCCAAGAACCTTTTCAGTACAGACTGTTTTTCGTTACTCACAACGCATTCAAAAACAAATGCCTGTGTATTGTCTTTTATCTCTTCAACAGACGACACCCTTAATACATTTGGTTCAGGATAATCTTTTTCACCGGAACCATAAACCGACTTGCTGGTAACAAGTGGTGGGATATCAAATTCAGGGTGGAGATATTTTAAAATAGCCGCTCCCGCTGGTGTAGTTCTCTCTCCCCGCTCATCCCCGGTATAAAAAGGGATGCCTCTTAACAGTTCTACCGTAACCGGAGTGGGAACAGGCATTTTACCCTTTTGCGGATGGAACAGGTAACCAAAACCGGTGCACACAGGCGTTGCAAAAACTTTTTCGATATCCAGGCTGGCCAATAGCCAGGCAATGGCAGTGATTTCCACAAAGCTTTTTACATTTAGTGTTTTCCGGTGATATATCCGGGTGAACAGGTTTCTGTAAATACGGTTTTCCGCTTCCCGTATCAGATTGAGGATTTCTTTTCCTATGGTTTTTGTCTTTTTGTTCAGGTCGGCATCCTGCAAAAGGCCAATAGCTTCTTTGTGCGAAAGGTAATGGTTTTTTCCAAAACCGTTTATTTGCTTGTTCTCCGGCAAAACGGCTTTTGTGCTGGTGCAGGCTATTCCTTTCACCACCGTTTCATTAATAAAAACTTTAATACCGGGAAGATGAAGCCTTGAAGGAAGGGTTTCCAACAAAGGTGGATTTTCTGCCAATGCGGACAGTGCTCCCAGGAACATCTCTTCCGTAATGCCCGAAAATGCTTCTATGTATATACTATTCATCCGAAGGGTGCATTAAGTTCAAAATCCGAACTGCAGCCATTGCCGCACCGTAACCGTTGTTAATGTTAACGACAGTTATACCGTTTGCACAACTTGCAAGCATAGAATTTAATGCCGTCTTTCCTCCGTTGGCCACCCCATACCCTACATCTGTGGGTACGGCAATAATGGGTTGTGGCAACAGTCCGCCTACAACCGTAGGTAGCATCCCCTCAAAACCGGCTACAGCAATGATAATGCTGAATTTTTTCAGGAATTTGGTTTTGTCCAACAACCGGTGGATACCTGAAACCCCGACATCCAACACTTTCTCAGGCCAGATACCCATAAAACCGAGTGCGTAATAAATTTCATTTACCACGTGAATGTCAGATGTTCCGCCTGATAAGATTGCAACCTGGTCTCCGGGTGCTTTTTCCGGTAATTTCCTCAACAAAAAGATACCTGATTTTTCTTCATAAAAGGCTTCGGGAAAAGAAGATTTCAACAGTAAAAATTTTTCTTTTTGCAGTTTTGTAACCAGTACATTCTTTTTTTCCTTTTCAAAAAGTTCCAGGATACCCTTAAGGTCATCCACTGTTTTGGCTTGTCCGAAAATGACTTCAGGAAACCCTAACCGCTCTGTCCTTTTGTTATCGTAAGTAAAATTCTCCATATCAATTGGTTAATACGCGGTTTAATTTTCCTGAAACAAGTCCTTCTTCGTCAATAACACAAGTAGAAAATCCGGCAGTTGTTTTAAGTTCCGGTAAAATAAACTTTGCCTGAAGCTTTAACTTTTCAATCTCGTCAACGGGAACTTCTATTGAACAGCTCCCGTTATTTCGCCACCTGACCCTTACGTTTTTATATCCGTAACTAAAGAGTATTTCCTCTGCTCTTTCAATTTGTTTCAATTTATTATAAGTAATGGGAGTATCATAAGGAATTCTTGAACTTAAACAGGGGCTTGCCGGTTTATCCCAGATTTCCAGATTGAAATGCCTTGCCATATTTCGAATGTCCTGTTTCGTTAAACCGCATTCGGCAAGGGGTGAATAAATTTTAAATTCACTCTGTGCTTTATGCCCCGGACGAAAATCCAAGAAATCATCCCTATTTGTCCCGTTAGCAATCACAAACCCCGGATATTCCTTTTGAACCAACCGTAAAGTACTGTAAAGGTTCGCTTTACAGAAGTAACAACGTTGCGGAGAGTTTAATATATAACGGTAGTCCTTCAGTTCATTGGTATGCACCACTTTGAGATATACATCCTGTTTGTCTGCAAAATCACGGGCTATTTGAAAATCCCGGCTTTTCAGACTTTCACTTTTTGAAATAACGGCAACGGTTTTTTCTTTTCCCAAAAATCTTCTTGAAAGGAATACCACCAGGGCAGAATCCACTCCGCCTGAGAAGGCAATAAGAACCCCTTTCTTTTCTTTAAACCAACTTTCAAGCCGGGTAAATTGTGAAAAGATTTTATTATCCATTGCTTTACGCTTTTTTTATTTCCTGAAACAAAGAGATGGCTTTGCGGACATTCTTTTCAATCAAGCCATAATCCTTCTTTTCGATTACCTCTTTTGGGATGAGTTTTGAACCCAGTCCAACGCAACACGCCCCCGCGTTAAGCCACTGTTCCAGATTTTCCCTTTCGGGGGAAACGCCTCCGGTAGGCATAAGGCTGCTCCAGGGCGATGGCGCCAGTACCGCTTTAATAAAGTCGGGACCTCCGGCCTGTTTTCCGGGAAAAACTTTTACAATTTCACATCCCAGTTTCTCTGCCGTATGAATTTCCGACAATGTAGCACAACCCGGTATCCAGGCCACTTTTCTGATGTTGCATACACCAGCAATATCGGAGTTTAGGGAAGGAGAAACAATAAAATTGGCACCCAACTGCATATACAGGCTGGCTGTTCCCGGTTCAACGACCGACCCTGCGCCCAAAATCATTTCGGGGCAGGCCGTTGCAGCCCACTTGTTTACATCTGCAAAAATTTCGTGGGCATAGTCGCCCCGGTTGGTAAATTCAAAAATCCTTGCCCCTCCCTTGTAGGTAGCAAGGATAACTTCTTTCACAACAGCAGCATCGGAATGGTAAAACAGCGGGACAATACCTGTTTCGAGAAAAGTGCGCAGTACATCGATTCTTTTAAAACGTGCCATAACTTTAAATGTTAAATTTTGTCTTTTGTTGTCCACAGTCCTGCTGAAGGAGTGCTGATAAAATAGATTTCTTCTCCATTGGGTAAAACATTAAAACCGTTGTGAAGTTTTTCCGGATTGTACATTTCTATGGCTTTCCCGTAATCGAGATAGCTAAAATTTACCGATTCTATCTCTTCTTTGGACAAATGCCCCGGAGCATACGTAATCTTAAACCGCCCTTCCGAAGAACCGTGAATGAGGTGGGCCGTGGCGTGAGTCAGATCTTGTAATATCTCGTTTTGTTTCCACAGTTCCAAAACTTTTTCCGTTCCCACATAACCGTATTTCCTGATGATGGCATCCACTTCATCCTGCTCGCCAAACCGTTTGAGGCCGGGAGCGAGGATAATGAGCTCCCCTCCGTCGGCCAATGCTTTACGCGTCCGGTAAATGGCTTTGTTAGCCACCCAGGTACTGAAAAATTCATCGCCCTGCATATATGCCACCACTTTTTTCAATGGGGGAACAATGGTTATGTTTTCTTTCATCGATTGTTTGGCAGCCAGCAGATAGGTGTCCGTATCATCGCCACAGTAATATCCGGTATGAACCAATTTTCCGTTTTCATTGTAAGCCATTACAAGCTGGACATAAACATTGGGCAATTTGTTTAGAAATTCGTTTTCCGCCTTATTAAAGCAATGCCGCAAAGGGGTTACCAAAGAGCCCAGATTGTTCTCAATGCCGTATATGGCTGCAGCCATATGGGAAGCACAAATGGTCTCTTTACCTCCAAGCCCGATAAAGTAATTTTTGTTATGATTGGCAAATCCCAGCACTTCGTGCGGTACTACGTGACCGATATTAATAATAATATCCCAGTTTCCTTCAAATAATATCTTGTTAATGGAAATGGGAATCTCCCAGTCAGCTTTCCCTTCCGTTATCTGACTGACATATTCAGCCGGAATAACACCCAGTCTTTTGCCATCGGTAAGCCAGTTGTGTTTCAAAATTTTCTCTTCGGGAATTGACCCGAACATCCATTTGTTTTGTTCTTCGGTATGCGGTACATGTTGCCCCAGTGTCGGCATAACATACACATCGGCCATTGAGGAGAAAAAACGGTAAAAAAGTTCGGTTATCCATCCTGCCCCGCTATGTGCCCGGGTTATGTCGGGCGGTAGCAATAGAACTTTCTTTGGATTGTTACACAACCGGTTAAGACACTCTTTTGCGCTTTTTTCAACCAGTGTTTTAATTTCTTCTTTTTTGATTTCAGATTTTTTTTCAAAAAACCAAGCCATAATTTTCAGATTTAAGTTTATGCTAACGGGACACCCTTCCGGAACCATCCCCTGACATTAATTTTTCGACTTCTTCAACAGTTATCCTGTTGTAGTCGCCATAAATGGTGTGTTTCAGTGCAGAAGCAGCCGCCGCAAAGTCGAGTGCCTTTTGCACCTCTTTGTAATGAAGCAGACCGAATATTAAACCGCCCATAAAAGAGTCGCCACCTCCTACGCGGTCAACAATGTGGGAAATGTCGTAAACCGGAGACTGATAAGTGTTTTTGCCATCAAACAGTATGCCCGACCAGGAATTGTGGTTTGCATTGATAGAGCCCCGCAAAGTGGTCACCACTGTGCGGCATTTTGGGAAACGATCCATTATTTGTCGTGAAACCGAGCGGTAAGCATCAATATTGAGTTTGCCTTTACCGACATCAACCCCTTCGGGCTCTATACCCAGGGCAAGGGCAGCATCTTCTTCATTGCCCAGTATCAAATCGCACCCTTCCACAAGCAAAGGCATAATATCCATAGCAGATTTTCCATAGTTCCATAAATTCTTACGGTAATTCAAATCGGTGGAAACTGTAATTTGCCTTTTGTTAGCTTCATCAATGGCTTCCCTGCAGACATTGGCTGCTTTTTGTGAAACAGCAGGCGTAATTCCTGACCAGTGAAACCAAACAGCGTCTTCAAATACCCGATCCCAGTTTATGGAGCCTTCTTCTATTTCAGAAAAAGCAGAGTGGGCGCGGTCGTAAATGACTTTACTTGCCCTGTTCACCGCTCCGGTTTCCAAAAAATAAATCCCTATTCGTTCTCCACCCCGGATAATGTGTGTGGTGTCTACACCCAGCCCCCGTAATTCACGAATGCAGGCATCGGCAACGGGATTTTTGGGCAATCGCGTTACAAAATCAGCTTCCATACCGTAATTGGCCAGCGAAACGGCTACATTGGCCTCTCCGCCGCCAAAGGTAGCATTCAGCCGGTTGCCCTGCCCGAAACGTTCGTAACCCGGCGTTGCCAGGCGGAGCATTATTTCCCCAAATGTTACAATCTTTCTCATAATTTTCGTTAAAAGTTGAAATAATTTTTCGCATTGAAATAACAGATATCCTGAACCATCTTACCCAGCAACTTTTCATCATTAGGCAATTCACCGTTTTCCACATCTTTTCCTATCAGATTGCAAAGTATTCTTCTGAAGTATTCGTGTCGCGGGTAAGACAAAAAACTCCTTGAATCAGTAAGCATTCCCACAAACCGGCTTAACAAGCCCATATTTGACAGGGTATTTAATTGTTTTTCTATGCCATCTTTCTGATCTAAAAACCACCAGGCTGACCCCCATTGGATTTTTCCCGGAACCGAAGAATCCTGAAAATTACCGGCCATTGTGGCCATAACCTCATTATTAGCGGGGTTCAGGTTGTACAAAATTGTTTTTGCCAAGAGACCGTCTTTATCCAGTCGATTCAAAAATTTTGACATTGGGATGGCTATCCGGAGGTCGCCAATGGAATCGAAACCTGAATCTGGCCCCAGGGTTTTATAAAAACGCTCATTGTTATTGCGTAAAGCACCGATATGAAATTGTTGTGTCCATCCCCGTGCATGGTCCATTACGGCCAGGTCGTACAAAACAGCCGATTTAAATTTAGCGGATTCTTCAGGCAAAATGTTTTTTCCCGCTCTCAGCTTCGAAAAAACAGCCTCAATTTCCTGTTGTGTATAATCCTCAGAATAAAAAGTATCCAGTCCGTGATCTGAAAGCCGGCATCCCTCGCTATGGAAATAATCGTGACGTTTTTTCAAAGCATCAATGAGATGGGCATAATTGGTTATTTCAACATCTGAAACTTCCGTTAATAAATTTAAGTACCGGTTAAATACTTGCGGATTTTCCACGTCCAGCACCTTGTCAGGCCGCCAGGCCGGGATTACTTTTACATCAAACTTTGTTTTTTTCAGTTTTTGGTGGTACTGCAACGTGTCAACTGGGTCATCGGTCGTACAAACCACCTCCACATTCATTTTTTTCAATAGCCCCCAAACACGAAAATTATCATCACGAAACATTTCTGCGGTTGTTGCATATATTTTTTTTGCCGAAGAAGGACTTAGCAATTCGGTAATCCCGAAATAATCCTTCAATTCCAGATGTGTCCAGTGGTAAAGCGGATTTCTTAAAGTCACAGGTACCGTTTCCGCCCATTTCTCAAGTTTCTCTTCATCGGCAGCAGCACCGGAAATAAAAAATTCATCAATACCATTGGTACGCATAGCCCTCCACTTGTAATGATCGCCATAAAGCCAGGCTTGCGTCAGGTTTTCAAATTGCCTGTTTTCGGCTATGTCTGCAGGGTTCAGGTGGCAATGGTAATCAATAATTGGCATATTTTCTGCATACTCGTGATACAACAGACGTGCTGTTTTGTTTTGCAACAAAAAATCTTCGTGAATAAAAGGCTTCATAACAAAAGTTTATTCCGTAATCTCATTTTCCCCTTTGACATAACCGAAATTGGCCAGAATGCCCCCGTCAACATAAAGGACGTGCCCGTTGACAAAGTCGCTTGCTTTTGAAGCAAGGAAAAGTGCCGCATTGGCCACGTCTTCGGGTGTGCCCCAGCGACCTGCCGGCGTACGCGTCATTACCAGGTCGTTAAAGGGATGGTTGCCTTTGCGGATAGGGGCGGTTTGTTCCGTAGCAATATAACCGGGGCCAATGCCGTTAATCTGGATGTTG
>JALTEO010000138.1 GCA_027073875.1 Bacteroidales bacterium | reverse complement strand
GATTTCGACCAGCTCAAAATGTATTTTTGTTGTTTGTTTAGTAGCTGATATTTTTTCAATATTTCATTTTTCTTCTTTTAAAATACCAAGTTATATAGTCATCAAACAATGCTTTATTTGCGATTGTGTTAATTAATAGAAAATCGGGTGGTAAAATTGCCATTAAAGATTTATTGATTTCAAAATTCAAAACGGGAGTCGCAATGATCTGCGAAGTATCAGAGTGATTATACCAAGGTTGTTTATACGGATTTGGATACTTTCCTTCAAAACTATATTTTGAATTATTAGTTGAAATCCAAATATCAATGGTATTTGAAACATCAGTTACAATGATATATTCTTGAGTATCAAATCTATCATTCAAATATGTTTTTAATGTATCTAATGATTTGCAAGAATTAAAAAAATCTTTGTTTTCCTCTTTTGTAGAATATCTTCGCTTAAAATTCCAACTAATCTTATACCTTTTCGCAATTTTTCTTATTTGTTTTTCTGTTACATAATTTAGAAATGCTGTTGTGTCAATTTGATTTATTAAACTATTAGGGTCAATGTTTTCTGTCAAGGAGCAAAGTAGATTCTCAATATCTTTGTTGCTAATACTTTTTTCTGCTTTATTTAAAAGGATTTTAGTCTTTAATCGAATTGTGTCTGGTTTGTAAGTCCTTGAATATTCGTCTTGATAATATTGATTTAACTGATAAACATTTACAGAAGGATTAAATGCAATCGAAAGAATCTGTGTTTTCCCCATTGTTGTTCCTTTATCATCAAATTGATAAACACTTCTATGAGCTTTAATGTAGATTGTATCAACTAACTCTCCATTAAACTTCAATTGTTGTCCAAATGAATTCACACTTAAGATTGTTAGTATAATGATTAACTGTTTTTTCATTTTGGTTACTGCTAACTTAACCTATAAACTTTCCTCAAGTTATTTTCCAATACAAAATTTCCCAAAAATATTATGTAGTATGTCATCGGGAGATACTTCGCCGGAAATTTCTCCGAGATAAGAAAGTGCCTGTTTAATGTCTTGCGTCAAAAGGTCTTCCGGAATATTTTCTGCCATTCCCGTTTTAACATTGGTTAATGCTTCTTTTGTTTTTACAAGGGCTTCGTAATGACGGATGTTCGTTACCAAAACTTGTTCTTCTGTAAAGTTTTGAATGCCTGTGATTTTCAAAAGTTTCTCTTCTATTGCCGGCAGATATTTTTTATTTTTTGCCGAAATAAAAATGGCATCAAAGTGTTGTTCTGACCAAAACGCTTCTTTATCTGATTTTTCTTCCTCGGTCAGTTTGTCAATTTTGTTAACAACGACAAGTAAATGTGTTTGTGTGTCTAATCTTTTTTTAAGTTGCATTGCCGTTTGCAGCATTTCCATAGAATCTTTTTCTGCATCAACTAACAATAGTACCAGTCCGGCATTTTCTATGGAACGGTAGGTGCGTTCTATACCTTGTGATTCAACCGTGTCGGTCGTTTCGCGGATACCGGCAGTGTCCATAAAACGAAAAAGTACGCCGCCAATATTTATGGTATCTTCAATGACATCGCGGGTAGTACCGGGAATTTCCGACACAATAGCTTTTTCTTCGTGTAGCAACAAATTCAGCAGCGTTGATTTCCCAACATTCGGTTCGCCGACAATAGCGGTAGCTACACCATTTTTAATGGCATTGCCCAGAGAAAAAGATTGTATCAGATTTCCGATAAAATTAATTATCTCATCAATGGTTTCCAGTAATTTCTTTCTGTCGGCAAATTCCACCTCTTCTTCACCAAAGTCCAGTTCCAATTCAATGAGCGACACAAAATCAACTAATTTTTGACGGATGATTGCAATTTCTTGAGAGAAAGCACCTTTTAGTTGTTTTATTGATAACTGGTTTGCCAGTTGTGTCTTGCTTTGAATTAAATCGTTTACGGCTTCGGCTTGTGCTAAATCCATTTTGCCATTCAAAAATGCCCGCAGGGTAAACTCACCTTCACGGGCTTGCTCAGCACCGTTCCGGATTAATAACTCCAAAATTCGTTTTTGGATAAATACGGCACCGTGGCAAAAAATTTCCACAACATCTTCGCCGGTATAAGAGTGTGGTTTTTTATAAATTGCAACCAATACTTCATCTAAAACAGATGCTCCGTCAAAGATTTCACCAAGGACTAATTGATGTGAAGGTAATTTGGCTAATTCTGTTTTCTGTTTCGTCCTGAATATTTTATCTGTTATCGAAAAAGCATTTTTTCCGCTTATGCGGATAATGGCTACAGCACCTTCACCGGCAGGTGATGCAATGGCACAGATAGATGAATCTAAAAACACTTTTACAGATTTTTTAATGATGTTTCAACGGCAGAAAAAATATCTTTTTCAAGATTCGTGTAGTCAACTTTTTTGAACTGTTTACCGGTTACTTTTTCGTAAAGCTCCAAATATCTGTTGCTGACCATTTGAACAACTTCGGGTGTAAATTTCGGCAGTGTTTCGCCTTTGCGTCCTTGGAATCCGTTTTCCATTAGCCATTCACGCAAGAATTCTTTAGAGAGTTGGCGTTGTGGCAGTCCTTTGTCGAAATTTTCCTGATAAGTGTCGGCATAGAAATAGCGGGAAGAATCAGGGGTGTGAATCTCGTCAATCAGATAAATTTTACCGTCTTTTACGCCAAATTCGTATTTGGTATCTACAAGTATCAATCCGTGTTGGCGGGCAATTTCAGATCCGCGTTCAAAGAGCTTGTAGGTATATTCTTCGAGCAAGTTATATTCGTCTTCGGAAACCAACCCTTGTGCAATAATCTCTTCACGGGAAATATCTTGGTCGTGTTCGCCTTGTTCCGCTTTGGTGGTAGGTGTAATAATGGGCTTATCGAATTTTTGGTGCTCGTGCATACTGTCGGGAATGGTTACACCACATATCTCGTGCTGTCCCGACTTGTATGTTCGCCACGAACTTCCGGTCAAATAGCCTCGGATAATCATTTCCACAGGATAGGGGTCACACTTATGCCCAATGGTAACCATCGGATGCGGCGTGTCAATCTTCCAGTTTGTGACAATATCGGCGGTAGCATCTAAAAATTCTGCCGCAATTTGATTCAAGACCTGTCCTTTGTAAGGAATGGGTTCGGGCATCACCACATCAAATGCCGAGACACGATCGCTGACAACCATTACCAAAAAATCATCGGCAATAGTGTAAACATCTCTGACTTTTCCTTTGTAAAAGCCGGTTTGATTCTTAAATTTGTAAGTCGGGATAGTTTCAATCATAGTCTTACTTTTGGTTTAAGATAATTTCTTCCGGATAATCAACAACCGGTTCATTTAACAAGGACAAATTTAATTGTTTATTTTTTGAACTAGCATTTTTTATTGATTTGTTGTTTACTTGAAAAGTATCTCCTTGCCATTATAATCAATAAACAACATTTTTCCATCTTTTTCAACTTGCATCCAGCCTTGCTTTATCTCATCAAAAAAACCGACTTTATCATAAATTACAGGAACAACCTGCTTCCCATTTTTATCAATAAAACCATATTTCCCGTCTTTCTTTACTAACATCCAACCTTCCCTGTATTCATCAAAATAACCGACCTTATCATAGATTGTAGGAACTACTTGGGTACCATTTTTGTCAATAAAGCCATATTTCCCGTCTTTCTTTACCAGCATCCAGTTTTCCTTATATTCGTCAAAATAGCCAACCTTGTTATATTGAGAAGGAACTATTTCATGTCCTTTCTCATCAATAAAACCATACTTCCCATCTTTTTTTACCAGCATCCAGTTTTCCTTATACTCACCGATATAACCAACCTTGTTATATTGTGGTTTAACCACACATCTTCCAAGGGTGTCAATAAATCCGATTTTCCTTTTTCGTATGACTTTTCCCCATGCTCCATTGTTGTAGTAGAATCCATGAACTTTATTGTATGTTAAACTTTCCTTCTGCTTTGAAGTATCTTGTTTAATATTATGATACCCGAATGAAAAACCGTTAATAGAAAATAAAATAAAAATACTAAAAATCAAAGGGATACAATATACTCTCATAGCAATCTTTTTATTGAAAACGAAAAATATTCCAATTTATTTTACGATAAAATACGGATTCAACAGATTTTCTTTGTTATAGATAACAGGAGTACCGTCAGGTTTTACTATTTGTTTGCCGGCACCAAGGACAATAGCATGTCCGGCGGCGGTATCCCACTCCATTGTAGGACCGAAACGCGGATAAATATCTGCTTTACCGTGTGCTACGAAACAAATTTTCAGGGAACTGCCGGCAGAAACTACCTCAATATCGGGATGCGTTTTTTTCAATTCGTCAATGTAAGCAAGTGTTTCTTCGTTCATATGTGAACGAGACCCTACTACACGATAGACATCATCGGTTTTCTCGACAGGTAACTTTATGGCTTTATTGTGAATATACTCAATAGAAGGTATTGAATCCAAAGTTTCCAACTGACAGAAAAAAGCATCGGTCAAAGTAACATTGGCAAGGTACAATTCCTTTCTTACAGGCAACAAAACAACGCCTGCTACGGGTGTATCCTTGTGAATGAGTGCAATGTTGACGGTAAATTCATCGTTTCGCTTAATAAATTCTTTGGTGCCGTCTAACGGGTCAACTAACCAAAAATAATCCCAATCCTTGCGTTCTTCATAGGGAATATTCTTTCCTTCTTCGCTTAATACGGGAATATTTGTTGTTTCCAGAATACGCTTGATGGCGGTATCTGCTTTTTTGTCAGCCAATGTCAAAGGCGAATTATCTGCTTTGTATTCTACTTGTCCGTCAAAATTTTCGTAAACTGTCATTATTTCTTTTCCACCGGCAACAACTGCTTCGATGGCAATTTTCAAAAGGTCTTGAATCTCTGTCATTTAAAATAAATTTGATATAGGATAGTTACGGCTACAAACATATAAATAATTGTGAGCGGAAAACCAACACGGAAAAAATCTTTGAACGAATAATTTCCGGGACCGTAAACCATAATATTGGTTTGGTATCCGATAGGTGTCATAAAATTGGCAGCAGCGGCATAGGCAACAATCAAAATAAACGGTTTGGGGTCAAACCCATGATTTAATGCCAGCGTTAGGGCTATTGGAAAAATCAATGCTACAGCACCTTGATTGGTAATATAAGCCGCCAGAAGTGCCGTAACAATATATATGGCAAACATCAATCCGATGGGACCAAATGGTGCAATCGCATCAAAAAAATTAGCAATATAATCTGCTGTGCCTGTTTTCATTACAGCGGTTCCCAACGAAAGCGATAACGCAATAATCATATACAAATTGAAATCCACGCGTTTGTGAATGTCTTTTGGCGAAATTATACCGATAATGACTAAAATTGCCATTAAAAGTGCCAATAAAATGAATAGTGAAGCATAACCGGTTGCCGAAATAGCAATAGCCCCCGCTAATCCACCAAAAAGAACGGCTACTTTCCACGCAGGAAGTTTTATCATTTCACGGACTTTTGAAAGGACATAAAAATCGTTTGTTTCGCTACTTAGCCGTGGGAAATTTTTCCCGGAAAGTAAAAGGATTAAGTCACCTGCTTTCAATTTTATGTCACTGATTTTGCCAAAGAAACTTTCACCGTTACGGTGAATGGCAATGGGAGCAGAATCAAAGCGACTACGAAAGCGAATCTCATCAAAAGTTTTATTTATCAGTGATGAGTTGTGTGAGATGACAATCTCGGTAATTTCTTTTTGTCGTTGCTTGTGCAAAAGTCCGACCTGTGGAAATGACAGTCCGGAAATATCATCGGAAATTTCTGCAATCTCGGAGCTGATACCTGTGAAATACAGTTTGTCACCAAGTTGCAGCGTGAATGTCTTTTCCGGATTTTTGAATATTTCATCATTTCTCCGTATCTCAATCAATTTAATGCCTTTTTTTTCGTCAAAGTTGGCTTCTTCAATCGTTTTGTCAATTAGCTTTGAGCCCATTCGTATTTCGGCTTCCAAATAAAACATCTTATCTTGCTCAACAATCTTATCGGTTCTGACAGAATGTCTTTCGCGAAGCAATCTTTTCCCGAAAATCAAGAAATATAGAATACCGATACCGGTCATTGTTAATCCAACAGGAGCAAAATCAAATAAATCAATTTGCGGCAAATTTGGGATAATATTTTGGTCCATAACCATTCCGTTTACAATCAGATTGGTAGATGTCCCTATCAATGAAGAAGTACCACCGAGAATAGCAGCAAAAGACAGTGGAATTAACAGCAAGGAAACTGAAACTTTATGCTGTTTTCCCCAAGCAATGACAAAGGGTAGCATTACGGCAACAATAGGTGTATTATTTAAAAAAATAGAGAAGATTGCAACCAATAGCATTAATTGCAGAATAAAGATATTATAGCTTTTTGCCCGTTTAAATAGTGCGGAAAAAACAATTTCAATAACCGATGTTCTTCGTATCACTTCGCCAATAGCCAACAACATTATGATAACAATAACCTGTTGGTTTGCCAGTCCTGCCAAAATCTCCTCAGGTTTTAGGATTCCTGTTAGCCCGAATATTAAATTTCCCAAAAAGAAAGTCAGGGCAATACCTATTTTATTCAGATAGAGTGATATCAGAATTAAAACAATAACGACGAGTACTATTATGATTTGATAGTCAATCATACTGAATAAACTATATTTTTGAATGAGTTATTTTCAGTCATATATGATAGAAACTGCAAATTTTATCCGATAGTAAGTTGCAATTAATGTCAAGTAGGTTTTTGTTTTTATGTTATAAAAAGTAAAAGTAAAAAAATTTTTTTAATTAGGTGCGAATTACACCAATTTTAAATTCTTCTTCTATCGGGTGATGATTTGCTGCCTCTATTCCCATAGAAATGTATTTACGGGTTTCCAGCGGGTCAATAACAGCATCAACCCACAATCTTGCAGCAGCATAATAGGGCGTTGTTTGACTGTCGTAACGGTTTTGAATTTCGTTAAGTAGTTTTTCTTCTTCTTCCTTCGTAATTTCTTCACCTTTGGCTTTTAGTGACCCGACTTTTATCTGTAGAAGTGTCTTGGCTGCCGAAGCACCACTCATCACAGCAATTTTTGCAGTGGGCCATGCTAACATAAGTCTTGGGTCATATGCTTTACCACACATGGCATAGTTGCCTGCACCATAAGAGTTGCCAACGACTATAGAAAATTTTGGCACTACCGAGTTAGATACGGCATTAACCATTTTGGCTCCGTCTTTAATGATGCCACCTTTCTCGGAACGCGAACCGACCATAAAGCCCGTAACATCGTGAATAAAAATTAACGGAATCTTCTTTTGGTTACAATTCAAAATAAAATGAGTGGCTTTGTCCGAAGAATCGGAATAGATAACGCCGCCAAATTGCATTTCTTTGGTTTTGGTTTTTACCAGTGTGCGTTGGTTGGCAACAATTCCTACCGCCCAACCGTCAATGCGACCATAGCCGCAGATAATCGTTTTTCCGTAACCGCCTTTGTATTCTGTAAATTCTGAATTGTCGAGTAGTCGCAGAATGACTTCTTTCATATCAAACGGGGTTTCCCGTAGGACAGGTACGATACTGTAAATTTCTTTTTCCTTTAGTTTAGGTTTTGCCGGTTCTTTGCGGTCGAAACATGCCATTTTAGGATGACCTATCTTATCAATTAAGGCACGAATAGTATCCAGTGCTTCTTGATCGTTTTCAACTTTATAGTCCATTACTCCCGAGATGTCAGCTTGCGTTGTGGCACCACCAAGTGTTTCATTATCAACTTCCTCGCCTATGGCAGATTTAACCAAATAAGATCCTGCCAGAAAAATAGTTCCTGTTTTATTGACAATCAATGCTTCGTCGGACATGACGGGCAAATAAGCACCACCGGCAACACAACTACCCATAACGGCAGCAATTTGCGGAATGCCCATAGCCGACATTTTAGCATTATTCCTGAAGATTCTCCCAAAATGTTCTTTGTCGGCAAAAATTTCATCTTGCATTGGCAGAAATATTCCCGCACTATCTACAAGATAAATAATGGGAATCCGGTTTTCCATGGCTATTTCTTGTGCCCGCAGGTTTTTCTTCCCTGTGATAGGAAACCATGCACCGGCTTTTACGGTTGCATCGTTGGCTACAATGACACAAAGGCGTTCACTAACATATCCCATTACGACAACAACACCACCCGAAGGACATCCACCGTATTCGGGATACATACCTTCTCCGGTTAATGTACCAATCTCAATGGTGTCGGTTCCTTCATCTATTAATGCGGCAATGCGTTCGCGGGCTGTCATTTTGCCTTTGTCATGTAGTTTGTCTATTTTCTTTTTCCCGCCGCCGAGTTTTATCTTGCTTATTTTTTGTCGCAACTCCGAAACCAAAAGTTTCATGTTGTCTTCATTCTTGTTTAATTCAATGTTCATTCTTGCTGTTTTTTTGCGTTACAAAGAAAGTAATTTTTTTCAATAAAACGGAATTGTTTGACATCATTTTATCTGTTTTTTTATCATATTTGTAAAAAATATACCAAACATGAATAATCGAGGTTTTGCAAGTGATAATGCTTCCGGCATACATCCTGACATATTAAAGGCAATTGAAAAAGTGAATATAGGACATAGCATTGCCTATGGTGACGATGACTATACGGAAAAAGCCAAAACTGTTTTTAAACAATTATTCGGGCAGGATTCTGAAACATTTTTTGTGTTAACGGGAACTGCTGCCAATGTGTTATCTGTCAACCAACTGACAAATCCGTATCATTCGGTAATTGTTGCCGAGACAGCCCATCAGCAAGTTCACGAATGTGGTGCTCCCGAACGGTTTACGGGTTGTAAATATTTATCTGTCGTAACACCTGATGGGAAATTGACCCCTGAACGAATATCACCATATTTGGTGGAAATTGGCGATATTCATCATTCGCAGCCCAAGGTGGTTTCTATCACGCAACCAACAGAAGTAGGGACACTTTATACTGTCGAGAAGATAAAAGTGTTAGCCGAATTTGTGCACCAAAATAATATGTATCTCCATCTTGATGGTGCTCGCATTGCTAATGCTGCCGTAGCTTTAGATGAGACATTCAAAGCATTTACTTTTGATGCCGGCGTAGATGTGATTTCATTCGGCGGCACAAAAAACGGTATGTTGATGGGCGAAGCAGTTATTTTTGCTAACAGCGATATTGCCAATAATTTTGAATATTATCGCAAACAAGCCATGCAACTGGCTTCTAAAATGCGGTTTTTATCGGTTCAGTTTTTAGCTTATTTCGAAAACGATTTATGGCAACTTAATGCCCGGCATGCAAATAATATGGCACAAGTATTTTACAATCAGGTGAAAGATTTGCCACAGGTTGATATTGTGTATCCGGTCGAAACCAATGGTGTTTTCGCACGAATCCCGAAAGCTATTATCCCAAAACTACAGTCGGAATTTTTCTTTTATGTGGTTGATGAACAAGAATCCATTGTCCGGTGGATGTGTTCATTCGATACGACGGAAAAAGATATTGAAACATTTGTAGCATTATTGAAAAAGGAAGTTAATAG
>JALTEO010000137.1 GCA_027073875.1 Bacteroidales bacterium | reverse complement strand
CAATGCCATTGTGTTGAACATGAACGGTGAGAGTTTTAGAAGAAAGCAAAGCAACAAATTTAATTAGTCGAGAAGTGGATCAAAAACTTTGGCCTTCGTGGATCAAAAACATCTTGACTTTTTACAAGATTTAAATTTGTTGCTTTGAATGAAGTGCGATAAGATGTCTGTACCATCGAAACGTGTGATAACAAAAGAACTTCGTCCTACCTAAAATGATCAAAGAGCTTAAAGATGCATCTCCATAAGAATTAGTCGCATTTTCAAACGATTTGGAAAATATAAAACGCTTTCTCGATGCCGTTCATGAGCGAGCGATAAATGAGGTGATGAACGAAATAGAAAACCGGGTCTAACGACCCGGCGTGAAGTCAGTTTAATCGAAAACTCAAATTCGAGATAGGCTCAGGCAGGTTTTACTTGTATCCACTACGTTTATTGTAATATCGCCATAATTAGCCACGTATATTTTGTTTTGGTGAGGATACAGAAACTTCTTTCCTTTTCAACTTTTCCTCCCTTTTTTACAGCGCTTATTGTACACTATCATTATAGTTTTTAAAGGCGTTCCTTTTAAAAGGATCCTTTAAGATATTTTTCATTCCTTTTAATTGGATTGGTTTTCTTTGAAAATTTTAATAGTTTAGAGATTTTGAAATTCTTATGTTCCAAAACCAATAGTGTACATTCTTTGATAATCATACCCAGCGTGATATCCATAATTTAAAACATAGGTTCCAATGTAAACATTGCTTCCACTCAAGTTCAGTTTAATACCTCCCGTTATCCATCCTCCTGAAAGACCTACATAAATATTTGTAAGTTCAAGAGGGTAATAATTAACCGAAAAAAGAGTAAGTGGTTCGCTTAAAGTATACGATAAACCAGCATGTAATTTTCTAAAAAATGAGTACTTGGTATCAAAAATTTTTTCAAAATCCATTCCAACTGAAAATGTTTTCCAAGTGTATCCCATTCCAATTCTTACATCAGGCAAAGTACTATTCCAAACATCACGCCACAATGCTCCAAACGTTATCTTTCCGAACGAAATTTTCATACCCATATCAATATTAGAGTCTTCTTCGTATTCCATGTTAGGATCAAATGTTGAAGAACTAATCATTAAAAGAGGAAGTTTATTTATTGAATAAATATGTGGCATAAGATAGCCATACTTGTAAGTTCCTCCAACAGATACCTTCAGATCCGAAAAATTAAGTGCTGCTGCTATCGATGCTTGAAGGTATATCCCCGCTTTAGCAGAAACAGAAATAGACGGAACAACATCATTAGAAATAAGTGTCTGAATATAACCTTGTCCAAGAACAGAACCCATTGCCGCAAAATTATTTCCCTCATAGCCCAAATATACTCTACTCCTGATGAGTGTGTCATTCATTCCAAGTAAATCTTTAGAATATTGGGATATGAAATAACTTACTAATTCTTTAGCATCTTTATTCTTAAGAATTGTCTTTATCTCATTTGTATGGGCTAAAGCATTCATCACTGCAACAGCGGAACCTTTACTCAAATCGACATTTAAATTTAAAAAATCAGACACCCATCCTCTATTGTTAGTAAGTCCTGCTGGATTATAATATAAAGCATTTTCATCATTAGCTATACCAGTAAATGTTTCTCCCATACAAAAAGTTTTAAAGGAATTATAAAAACTTAAGTCAAAAGCAAATGAAATCCCTCCTGCAATTATTAAAATTCCAATAACGATTCCTATTTTTTTCATCATATTCATCACATTCCTTTGAAGTTATTGATCAAAAAACTTGCAAATTCATCAAAATCTTTGAATGATGACAATTTAGAAGAGCTCAAATTTCTGTAAACGTTTTGAAGAAAGGTCAAAAATTCTTTCACTTCATTCTCATCATTAATATTTGAAGGAAAACAATCTAATATGTTTTTTGAAGGACTAAATACATGTTGGAAAAAAGAGCTCATAAATTTCTCAGAAAGTGTTTGATTATCATAAGTTGCAAGTCGCAAGTTCTTAAATTCTTCCCAGTTTATTTTCTTTTTGAATTTTTTTGTTTCGTTATTCCAAATGTAGCTAAAAACATTATCAGAATTTGTTAATACTCCATCATGATTTGAATCAAACAAAATCGTCGTTGAACAAAGAATACCATACAAAAGAGTCGAAGTATTCCACTTAAAAACTTCATCACTTCCGTCATAAATAGATATAAGATTGCTAAGCTCACTCAGCATATTCATTGTAGGTATATCTCTCGTAAGTGGAAGAATAAGTAGCATCGTCTTTGAAATGGTTGTGGCATTTAAAGTTAGAAAATTTTCAGCTTTCACACCTTCATTTTGTGAATTCTGAATAGTTAAAGCATCAAAAATTCTCGTCATTAAATTAAAAATTTCCATCTTTTTCACTTGTGAAGTAGCTCTCAACATGGCAATCGCAGCATATTTAATTGCTATAGCAGTAGTACTCGCTTTTGAGATATTACCTTCCATCAGTTCTTTCTCTACTTTTTTTATGTCCAATGTAAAACTAATGATAATATTTCTTGATTGTGATGATGTTGCAGATATTGTAAGAGCATTAAAAAGGTTCATGCTTGATGAAAAACCACCTGCTTGTATTAATACGTTAGTAGATAGTTCAATAGCCGTCTGATTATCACCACTATTTGCTGCTTCAACAGCACTTTCGGCAATATTCAACAGGCCATGTGGAGGATCTATGTTTTTAAAAAAATTAATAGTACAAGAAGAAAAAATCAAAGATAAAGCAACTGCTGTAATAATTAACAAAACAAATTTCGTTACTTTCACTGTACATCCCCTCCCCTGTAAAATATAGTTGTAGTTACAAAAAACTCCAAAGATAGATCTAGCACATCTCTCTTTTAGATAATGTTGATCACAATTTTAGCTACTCCCCCAATTTGAAT
>JALTEO010000136.1 GCA_027073875.1 Bacteroidales bacterium | reverse complement strand
GCTTGTAAATAAAGCTAACGCCACAGTAGCGTTCCTCACTCAAGCTAACTGCTTTTTTGAGTTTTTCCATCGGTAAGTCCTTACCTGTAAATTCGAAAATCAAATGAATCGTATCATAATGTTTTGGATGTTCCTCTGTTAGTTCGCTATCGGCATATACCCTGAACGCTTTTACTTCAACACGCATTTTTTGCAGGATAGAAATAACATCCATAGCTGTGCAGCCAAGAAGCGAGGTAATCATTAGCGGTTTCGGTCGTGGTCCGCGATCTTTCCCACCTACTTTTCCATCGGCATCTAAAATAATTTTGTGTCCGTTAACTTCCGTTTCAAAAGCCATTTCGTCAATCCATGAAACTTGTTGTAGTTCTTTCATCTTTCAATATTTTGAGCAAAAATAATATTTTTTGTAGTGTCAAAAATCTTTGTGCCAAAATTATTTTTCTCTCTTGCGATAAAGAAAAATAATTATCTTTACGGCGATAAAATTTAATGAATGGCTGATTTGGATTCCTTTGAATGTAAAAGTTGTAAGATTGGTCTTACTAATATCTTTTCTCATCTCACACTTGATGAGTTAGACAAAATTACCATTCAAAAACATTGTAAGATTTTTAAGCCGGGAGACACTATTTACAGGCAAACCAATCACCTGTCCGGATTCTTTTGCATTGAAAAAGGCATTGTGAAAATTTACAAGACCGGACCTAAGGGGCGTCCTCAAATTATCCGTTTTGCAAAAAAAGGAGATATTATCGGTTATCGTTCTGTTTTGAGCAAAGAAGCCGCATGCACCACAGCAGTAGCACTTACCGAAACACTTGCCTGTCAAGTTTCAAGTAATGTTCTTTTTGACCTTATTTACCACAATGCATCTTTTTCGATGGAAATCATGAAAATGGCTTGCGACGAATTGGGTGAAGCCAATGATTATATCATGGATTTGGCACAAAAAACCGTCAAAGAACGACTGGCGGAAGTGCTAATAAAATTGTGTGAAGATTTTGGGTTAGACGAAGATAATATTTTACAGATTCCTTTAACTCGCGAAGACCTTGCAGGTATGGTAGGAACTGCTACAGAATCGCTTATCCGTCAATTAGCCGACCTCAAAAAAGACGACCTTATTGAACTCAAAGGCAGAAAAATAAAAATCCAAAACATTGCCGAATTAAAAAGAATAGCAGCAGGATTTTAAAATACGGAATAGTAAAAAAAACTTAGTGATCCTTTGTGAAAACTTTGTGCAACTTTGTGGAACAAAAAAGTATCACAAAGCACCCCAAGAACCACAGAGACACACAAAGAAAAAACATACAAGTTTGGCTAATATTCTAAACAATTACCATTTATGTTTGCTGAGTAGTAAAAAAAACTTTATCCTATAAATCACATTGTAATTAATTTTTTTTTTGCAACTTGCAAACAATTTAATAATTAAAAAACGAATTAAACTATGAAATATAATTTTTATGCCGGTCCGGCTATTTTGCCAAAGGAAGCTATTGACAATAGCATTGAAGCCATTAAGAACTTCGCAGGCACAGGATTATCCTTATTGGAAATATCACATCGCAGCAAAGAATTTGATGCCGCCATGCTTGATGCTCAAGCAACTGTAAAACGACTTTTGAATGTCCCTGATGGTTACGAAGTACTTTTCCTTGGTGGTGGTGCCAGTACCCAATTTTTAATGGTTGCCTACAACTTTTTGGAAAAGAAAGCCGCTTATCTCGATACCGGTGCATGGGCAAGCAAAGCCATCAAAGAAGCCAAATTGTTTGGTGAAGTAGCCGTAGTTGCTTCGTCGAAAGACAAGAATTACAGCTATATCCCTAAAGGATTTTCTATCCCTGACGATGCCGATTATTTACATATCACAACCAACAACACTATTTACGGAACAGAAATTTTAGAAGATTTTGATGTAAATATTCCGCTGATTGCCGATATGTCGTCCGATTTTATGAGCCGCCCCGTTGATGTATCAAAATATGATATGATTTATGCCGGAGCACAAAAGAATGTAGGACCTGCCGGAACATCCGTAATTATTATTAAAAAAGATGCTTTGGGAAAAGTATCCCGCACTTTACCAACCATGATGAACTATCAAACCCATATTGACAAAGGTTCTATGTTCAATACGCCACCTGTTTATGCCGTTTATACTGTTCTTCAGACACTAAAATGGTTAGAAAAACAAGGCGGTGTAGAAGGTATTGAAAAAGTCAATATCGAAAAAGCCGATTTACTTTACGGAGAAATTGAACGGAATAAATTATTTGTCCCGACAGTAGAACCCGGTAGCCGTTCACGGATGAATGTTTGCTTTGTAATGAATGAGAACTACAAAGATTTGGATAAAGAATTTTTAGATTTTGCTACATCTAAAGATATTATGGGTATTAAAGGCCATCGTTCGGTTGGTGGTTTCCGTGCTTCCATCTACAATGCCTTACCAAAATCAAGTATTGAATATCTGATAGGCGTAATGCAGGAATTTGAGAAAAAACACTAGCTTATATAATTACGAATTAAAAATTAGGAATTACGAATTAGGAATTGTCCCAAAGGGATATTTTTGCTCAAATTGTCAATAATATTAAATGAAAACCGATAATGTAATACAGCAAAAAACTTATGATTTTTCACTTAAAATTATAAGATTATACCAAGATTTGCTTAAAAATCATAAGGAATATTCATTGTCAAAACAAATATTGCGGAGTGGAACATCAATTGGTGCTAATGTAGAAGAAGCTATTGGCGGACAAACAAAAAAAGATTTTTATGCAAAAATGGCAATTGCCTATAAGGAAGCAAGAGAAACACATTATTGGATTCGTCTTTTATCCGACACAGGTTTTATTCCTCAGAAAATTGGAAAAGATTTACTATCTGATATTAATGAAATTTTGAAAATTATTGGAAG
>JALTEO010000135.1 GCA_027073875.1 Bacteroidales bacterium | reverse complement strand
AAAAATCACTACATCCATGACGAAATTTTTATAAAAAAGTTGCCTGAAGATTGAAAAAAAAGCAATTTTTTTTTTTTTTTGCCGTTTCTTAGTACTTAATCTAAGAATGTCTTTATCTTTGCAGGCGAAATTTTGATTATGCTGAAAAAAGTTTTATTTATTTTTCTTATTCTGATAGCCGGAAACCTGTTTTCGCAGAATAAAAGAACCGAAAAGGCAGATGCTACTTTTGAAACGGGAGAATATTACAAAGCACTGGAACAATACCTGAAAATTTACGAAAAAAAAGACCTTGAGAAAGAAACAAAAGCATATATTACTTATCAAATTGCCGAGTGCTATCGTTTGATAAATAATTTTAAAAAAGCAGAATCAAAATATAAGGCTGCAATCTCTCGGGGATATGAGAATCCATTGGTGCTTTTACATTATGGTCAAATTCTTAAGATTAACCAAAAATATGATTTATCTATTGAGGTATTTGAGAAATATTTAAAATTGGTACCCAAAGATAAAGAAGCACGAAATGCACTGGAATCTACAAAGTTATGTGCCAAGTGGTTTTCTCATCCTACCAGACATGAAATAAATATTGTTAAAGAGATAGACACAAAAGAAGGGGAATTTGCACCGGCTTTTGCCAATAAAGATTACACGAAATTATATTTTACTTCTACGGCAAAGATCGATCAGTTTACGAAATTTAATAATGTATCAGGACAATATTTTACCTCTATTCTGGAAACAGATTTTACAAAACTTGAAAAATGGTCGGAACCGGAACCCATCAGTGATACGGTTAATTCTCCTTTTGACGACGGTACTTGTACGCTTACGGACAATTTTAATACCATGTATTTTACACGATGTAATGTGGTGGCAGGTGTAAAATTAGGTTGTAGTATTTACAAAGCTACACGAAAACCCGGTGAAGAGTGGGACAAGGTGGAGCAGGTACCACTGGTTGCCGATAGTATATCAATTGGACATCCAAGCATTACAGAAGATGGCTTGACGCTTTATTTTACAGCAGAAATTCCTCATCGGGGACAAGGCGGAAAAGATATTTGGAAAGTAGAAAGAAAATCTACTTCTGATGACTGGGGAAAGCCGGAAAATTTGGGTCCGGAAATTAATACGCCGGGTAATGAAGTGTATCCGTATATCAGAAAAAACGGCGATTTATACTTTTCATCCGATTATCATCCGGGACTGGGTGGACTGGATATTTTTAAGGCACATTACGACCAAGCCGGACATAAATGGGAGATATCAAATATGCGTTTCCCGATTAACTCGTCGCAAGATGATTTTGGAATTATTTTCGAAGGCGATAAAGAGACAGGATTCTTTTCCTCAAATCGAAAAAAAACAGAGATTTATCACGATGGCACACTGGTGCAGAGTATTAGAGGAAAAGGGAAAGACGATATTTATTATTTTAATTTACCGCCATTAACATTCTCACTAAAAGGAAGGGTGTTGGATAATGCTACGGGCGAGCCAATGAAAGATGTAAAAATAAAAGTTTATGGTAGTGATGGCACTGAAGTATTTCTTAAAACAAACGAAAACGGTGATTATAATTACAAACTGAAAGCAGAGACTGACTACATTTATGTTGTTTCAAAAAAAGGTTTCTTGGTGGATAAACGAAAAATTTCGACTAAAGATTTGAATTATAGCAAAGTGTTTACAGATTCCGTATTAATGGCAGAGATTACAAAACCCGTTGAAATTCCTAATATTTATTATGATTCAGGAAAATGGATTTTAAAAGATGAATCAAAAAAAGCACTGGAGAAATTAGTGCAATTGCTTAACTCAAATCCGAATATTACCATCGAGTTGTCATCGCATACCGATATGGTTGGTGATGAGGTCAGCAATCAGATATTATCGCAAAAACGGGCTCAGTCCGTTGTAGATTATTTGATATCCAAAGGAATTGCTAAAGATAGATTGACGGCAAAAGGGTATGGCGAATCGCAACCAAAAGTAATTACAAAGCGAATGGCAAAAACTTGTCCTTTTAAAGAAGGTACTGTTTTAGATGCAGATTTTATCAACAGTTTAGATAATGATGAACTAAAGGATAAAGCCAATCAATTGAACCGCCGTACCGAGTTTAAGGTGTTGGCAATTGATTATATTCCTGATTTTTGATGATGAATCTATCAATTGATTAACAGTATTCATAAATCTTTCAATACTTAACTTGATAAAAAAAAGGTGGCTAAAAAGCCACCTTTTTTAGGTAGATTAGCATTATATTTTACTTATGTGATCCTAAATAATCGGCTACGCCATCAAAAGTAGCTTTCATGGCTTCTTCGCCACTGTGCCAGTCGGCGGGACAAACTTCACCGTTTTTTTCAAAAAATTGTAAAGCATCTACCATACGGAGTGTTTCGTCAACACTACGACCTAATGGTAAATCATTAACAACCTGATGACGAACAATTCCTTCTTTATCTATCAGGAACAATCCGCGATAGGCAACCGGTGCACCTTCAAAAGAAGCTTCACCTTCGTCGTTGTAATTGTATTCACCGGCCAATACGCCGTAATTCTCAGCAATTGTTTTTGCGGAGTCGGCAACTAATGGGTATTTAACGCCTTTAATGCCACCATCGTTTTGTTCTGTTTGCAGCCATTTCCAATGTGAAAATTCAGAATCGGTAGAACAGCCGATAACGGCAACATTCCGTTTCTCAAATTCTTCCATCTTCCGTTGAAAAGCAATGATCTCTGTCGGACAAACAAAAGTAAAGTCTGCCGGATAGAAATAAAAGATGACATGTTGCTTCCCTAAGAATTGGTCAAGTGAAAAATTTTGAACTATTTCGCTTCCGTTAATTACAGCAGGTGCTGAGAAATTCGGAGCTTTTTTTCCTACTAAAATACTCATAATATAATTTTTTAATTGTTTTCAAAATAACAA
>JALTEO010000134.1 GCA_027073875.1 Bacteroidales bacterium | reverse complement strand
AGCCGGTCTTGACTGATAATTTGTTTTTTGTGCCGGCTTAGTTGAATAGCTATTTGAATTATGAATCGGTTTTTTATTGTAATAATTTGTATTTACCGGTTTTTTAGTTGAATAACTATTTACCGGCTTAGTTGTTTGTGTTGGTTTTCCTTTATAAACATTAGCAGGTTTAGTAGAGTTTACAGGTTTATTTATGCCTGAATTCACATTTGGTTTTGAAGTATTCGTAACTGTTTGTGTAGAACCCGGTTTATTGACAGGAGTAGCGACAGGTTTTTTGTCCATAGTAACAGGTTTAACATCAACCGAGGGCTTAACCGGTTTAACTTCTGCCGAAGGTTTTTCTCCTGTTGCAGGTTTTACCGTGTAGCCGTGAGAAGAAGTTATGGGTTTAGTCTCGGAAATTTCCGTAGCCGGCTTTATTTCATTGCCACCTTGTGATGGTTTTGAAGTCATACCGGAGGTTGCATTATCGCCCTTAATTTCTTGAACAGGATGCGACAATGTAGGTTGCGTTACTTCCGATGGTTTATCTTTTATCTTCTCGTAAGTCCGCACAAACGAATTATAAGAACCATGTGAAGTACCACTGTTACCGGTAGAAACCCTGTGCCCGTAATAATTATTTACGCCATCATAAGAATTGTAGTAATAATCATCATTATAATATCCTCCACCATATAATCCACTATAGTAGCCATCCCAATATCCATTGTTATATCCATTCCAATAACTTCCATAATACCCATAGCCATAATAAGGGTATCCCCAGCTTGAATAGGCATAAGGATATCCCCAGCCCCAATAACTATGATAATATCCCGGATAGGTATAATAGTAACTTGGCCACCAGTGGTAACCGAGATAAATACTTACTCCCCAATCCGACGGACAGTAACTATACCAATAGGAGTTAGTATAATAATCGTCATAATATCCCCAGCCACCCCAATCGTCATCAAAACGACGAATACGGGCTGCATATGAATAATCGTAATCATCATAATAATTATTGGTAACATAAGTGTTACCGTCTTCTTGATATTGTTCAGAATAATCAGGTTGTTGATCTTGATAATTTCCATCATCATAAGCTACGGTATCACCTTGATTATCATAATCATCCTGATAATTACCTTGATTTTGCTGAGCAGAATAATCATTAGAGGATGTTTGTTGTTCAGTCTGTGTTTGTTGTTCAGCTTGTTGTTCAGTCTGTTGTTTATCATTCTTGGGTGAATAATAAACATCATCTTGATAAGGGTGTTGCACATAGTAATTTGTCGTACATGACGAAAGTATTATTGCAACTATCGGAATAAGTTTTATAAGCGTTTTCATGAGATTATCCTCCAAATAAATTTTAGTTTTAAAGCTATATTAATGAAATTTTATCTTTTTTTGCAAAGAACTTTAATTTCAAAATTTAACAAAACAAATATTATACCAAAATGGCAAAAGGAATCACAAAAAGAGAAGTTAATTATTCACAATGGTACAACGACATCATCCAGAAAGCTCAATTAGCTGAAAACTCAGCAGTTAGAGGATCAATGGTAATCAAACCCTATGGTTACGCCATTTGGGAAAATATGCGAGATCAACTGGATAAAATGTTTAAAGCTACAGGACATGTCAATGCTTATTTCCCATTATTTATACCAAAATCGTTTTTCAACAAAGAAGCAAGTCATGTTGAGGGCTTTGCTAAAGAATGTGCCGTGGTAACACATTACCGGCTGAAAAATGATGAAAAATCAGGTAAGATTGTAGTAGATGAAACAGCCAAACTTGAAGAAGAACTCATTGTTCGTCCTACTTCGGAAACTATTATTTGGGATTCTTACAAACGCTGGATTCAATCGTATCGCGACTTACCTATTTTAGTTAATCAATGGGCAAATGTCGTCCGGTGGGAAATGCGAACCCGTCTGTTTTTGAGAACTGCCGAATTTCTTTGGCAAGAAGGGCATACTGCCCATGCCACCAAACAAGAAGCTGTAGCAGAAGCAGAAAAAATGATTGGTATTTATCGCGATTTTGCCGAAAACTATATGGCAATGCCTGTCCTCGTTGGGAAAAAAACTGCCAATGAACGATTTGCAGGAGCCGATGACACTTATACCATTGAAGCAATGATGCAAGACGGAAAAGCGTTACAATCAGGAACTTCTCATTTTTTAGCACAAAATTTTGCCAAAGCATTTGATGTGAAATTTGCCAACGAAAAAGGAGAGTTGGAATATGTATGGGCTTCATCATGGGGTGTTTCCACTCGCCTGATAGGTGCTCTTATTATGGCACATTCCGATGATAACGGACTGGTTCTGCCACCGAAATTAGCACCGTTAAAAGTAGTAATCGTACCTGTTTACAAAAAAATAGAAGATTTAAAAACCATTGATACTTACGCAAATAAAATTGTGGACACACTCACTAATGCCGGTATTTCCGTTAAATATGACAATGATGATAAATTTAAACCCGGCTATAAATTTGCGGAATACGAACTGAAAGGTGTCCCTGTACGATTAACTCTTGGCATGCGTGATATTGAAAATAATCAAATCGAATTAGTTCGTCGTGATACACTGGAAAAATCGTTTGTTTCTCTTGAAAATGTTGCACAACAAATTCCACAGTTATTAGACGACATTCAAGCATCCATTTACAATAAGGCAAAAGACTTTCGCGATTCACACACATATACTACCGATAACTGGGAAGAGTTTAAAACCATTATAGAAAAAGGTGGATTTGTAAATGCACATTGGGACGGAACTACTGAAACAGAGCTAAAAATCAAAGAACAGACAAAGGCAACCATTCGTTTAATTCCCGAAAATAACCAGCCCGAAAGCGGGAAATGTATTTTAACAGGTAAACCTTCCAAACAAAGAGTTATCTTTGCTAAAGCATACTAAATCAATTTACAATTTACAATTTACAA
>JALTEO010000133.1 GCA_027073875.1 Bacteroidales bacterium | reverse complement strand
GCAATAGCTTGTGCAATACCAATTAAAAAAGCATTACCGTAAGTTAGTTTCTTTGTTTTCGGTTTGTAGAAAAAAGTAATCGTTAATAATGCGGCAGTTATCACTTCCATAAAACCAACCATAGCCACATTGCCTGTTTCAAAAAATCCTTCAACGAAATCTTTCAAGAATAACCCGACAAAACCGACGGGAATCATAGAGACGACTATTAGAGCAATGTATTTTGTTTCATCATTCCACTTAAAACGAAAAAGACCTTTAAACAAATCAAGAATATCTTTCCAAAAGATGACCAGTGTGCTTAAAACAGTGGCACCGTGAACGACAATAGTAAAAATAAGTGTATCGCCTACTTGAATTCCCATCAAGCTTTTGGCAAGTTCCAAGTGTCCGCTACTGCTAACAGGTAAAAATTCTGTTAATCCTTGTAGCAAACCTAATAACAACGCCTGTAGCCAGCTCACGAATGTTTGGGTTTACGCATAATACCATAAATTACCAAACCGTAGCCAATAAGCATCACAATGGGTGCCAAAGTAATACGGCGGAAAGAAAAAATGTCTTTGCTGAAAACATTCGGATCGTCAGAACCACCACCGGAGACAAGAAAGAATCCGATAATTATCAAAACTACGGCAATGCCGATAATCAAAAGGTTTTCTTTTGGAATAGAAAAACCTAAATCGTTTTTATTTTGCTTTGTATCAGCCATAATATAATTTATCAAGTTTAGAATTTAGTTGTTTGTTAATGGCAAAAAAAGTAGATAATGCCGTAATAAGCATTCCAACCAAAAAGATGCCACCCATCAAAAATATCATAAATACCGGATCCTTGAAATAAACGATACCGGTAAATTGCTGTTGTAACCACGAAATAAGTATCAGCAATAATATATTGGCAAATAAGGCACTGATGGCACCCTGTAAAATGGACTTAACAATAAACGGCGACCGGATAAATCCTCTGGAAGCCCCCACCAACTGCATTGTGTAAATGGTAAATCGTTTGGCATACACAGACAAGCGAATAGTATTATTAATCAGTGAAACAGATATAAGCAACAATAATACACTTATTATGAGCAATATGAATGTTATCTTATTGATATTTTGATTAACAATCTGCACCAAATTTTCCTGATAAAAAACTTCCTGGATTTGTGGAAATTTTTTCAATTGTTCTTTTATTTTAGCAATGCTGTCGTTATTGGCATAATTAGCATAGAGTTTAGCATTAATTGAGGACAACAACGGATTGTAACCTAAAAACTCTACAAAGTCTTCGCCCAAATCTTTCTTTAACGATTCTGCTGCCTGATCTTTGGAAATAAATTCCGTAGATTTCACAAAATCGGAAGCATCTAATTGTTTTTGCAAATAAATAATATCCGTCTCTTTGACATTGTCCTTTAGAATGATGCCAATATTGATATTTTCCTTGACATAATCGGAAATTTTCTTGGTATTCAGTCCCAAAAAACCGATGATACCGAGTAAAAACAGAACTAACGCAATACTGATAACAGTTGTAATATACGAGCTCCGGAGTTTATTCAGGGTTCTTTTGTCTCTTTTTGCCATCTATTAAAAAAATCTTTGTGCAAACATAAATCTTTTTTCTGAAAAGTCAACTTATTGAGATTTAAATATTGTTAAAAACTTCTATATCCCAAGAAAAAAAGGATTTAAAGTTTAAATTTAGGACTATTTTCAAGTACATAAAGTGTTTATTAATTACGAATTAGGCAGTCGGCAGTCTTCAGTATTTAGTCAACAGTTCGCAGTCGGCAGTTCACAGTCGGCAGTTCGCAGTCGGCAGTTCACAGTCGGCAGTTCACAGTCGGCAGTCAGCAGTCAGCAGTCGGCAGTCAGCAGCCGGCAGTAAGTTCTATGAACCAGTTTGTTAAGTATTAGGTATAACTTCTTAAATCGGGGTTTTCCCGAAGGGATCCCTTTGTCACTAATCGATATTCGATATTATTATTTTGAATAATGAATGATAAACAACGATTAACGATTTCAGATTTTCGCAATAAATAAACTACACGAAATATTTCAAAAGAACCGTCATTGCAAGCGAACGCAGTGAGCGTGGCAATCTGTTCTGTTGTTGAGATTTCTCCCAAGTCCCGAAGGGATCCCTTTGGGGGAGTCCTTCGGACAGAATCTCAAAACCGTAGATTCCGAAATCCCGAAAACATTTCGAGAACAAGCAAGTCCGGAATGACGGCTTTTGATTCTTTGCACTACACCACACAAAAGGATTTCACAAAGGGACAAGCTGTACGGCAGCAGTAGTAGCAGTATAATAATTGAGAGTAAATTTAACTAAAAGGTAAACATTGATCTGCTCAATACCTGCTCACCTGTATCAACTTTTAGTATCAGTACCATATTGTTTCTAATAAACTCAAAAGACACTATTTTCTTTACCGAATCTTGCTGAAAAATCAACCTATTCGTATCTACACTATATATTCCGGAATCGATGCGGACACCTGAAGGTTTAACAATAAAAAAAGAATCATTTTTACACAACTCATATTTGTCTTGAGATGTATTTGGTCCCATAGAACTCCACCTACCAATCAATAAACTCGTGTTATCACCTTTCTTATATGTAAAAGTTTTGGATTTAGCGGCCAACACTAGCAAAGAATCGTTCAAAGAATCAATATTAAAAGCTTTTCTAAAAAAATGATGCGGCAAAGAAAATCCAATAAGAGAATCCTGTTTTATAGAATATTCATAAGCTACATCTCCATTTAAATCGAAAAAGAAATGATTGGAAGAAAATTGTAAAACACGATAATTATCTGTCTCTCCCGACTGTTCTACCCATAACTTCTCTTGAAGTAAATTGTTAATAGAATCCGCTGAACTCATTTTGGCAACGGCAGGTACAGTTGTATTCTTATTATTACAACTCAACAGAAGCAAGGTAATGAGA
>JALTEO010000132.1 GCA_027073875.1 Bacteroidales bacterium | reverse complement strand
TGGCACGCCTTCATAATGATGCCAATGTGTGTGCATTGCCGGCACGATTTATTTCTGCCGATGAAGCCAAAAAATTTATTGATATTTTCTTTTCAACTGATTTTGAGGGCGGAAGACATATCCGCAGAATTGAGAAAATTCCTTTGGGAGCATTTAAATGATGAGTCGCCGGAAAAAATATTTTATCAAAGAGTCTGCAAAGATTTCATTTGACTTGAAACATCGCAAGACAATTCGTTTCAATATTGGTCGATACCTGACTGCTGTGGAACGAGGAAAGACACAATTTGCGAAGTATCAGGAAGCAAGAGAAATTGCAAATGGCATTAAAAACGAAGTACTTTCAAACTTCTCAGACACACTCAATCAATTTGAGAAAAACTTTACGGCAAATGGCGGACAGATAATCTATGCTGCAACAAAAGAAGAGGCGGTTACTGAGATTCTAAAAATTGCTAAAGCCGAGAAAGTTAAAACCATTGTTAAAAGCAAATCGATTACTACGGAAGAGCTGCGACTTAACGAGGTATTGGAAGAAGAAGGGTATAAAAATTACGAAACGGATTTAGGCGAGTTTATAGTGCAGGTAGCCGGCGAAAAACCCTATCACATTGTAACCCCCGCCATGCACAAATCCAAAGAAGATATTGCAGAATTATTTACTGAGAAATTTGACACACCCGAAAATTCTTCACCTGAATATATTACCAATTTTGTCCGGGAATTTTTGCGGAAAGAATTTCAACAAGCCGACCTGGGTATTTCCGGAGCCAACTTTTTAGTGGCCGACAAGGGAGCCATTTCTATTACCGAAAATGAAGGAAACGCCTTGCTGTCAACATCATTTCCAAAAGTTCATATCGCTATTGCCGGCATCGAGAAACTATTACCCCGTATGACTGATTTGGGGCTTCTACTACCGCTTTTGGCAACCAATGGCACGGGACAATTGATTTCCGCCTACAATACCATGATTTTCGGACCCCGCCGTAATGACGAAATGGACGGACCGGAAAAAGTTTTTTTGATTTTGCTTGATAACGGACGAACAGAATTATACAACAAAAAATATTTGAATCTCTCGCTTGCCTGTATCCGTTGCGGAGCTTGTCTGAATGTGTGTCCCATTTACCAAAATATCGGTGGTTACACCTATGAAACACCCTATACCGGACCGATAGGTTCTATAATATCTCCTCATTATGAGGGATTTGAAGAATTTAATCATTTGTCGTTTGCCAGTACACTCTGCGGAAAATGTGCGGAAGTTTGTCCCGTAAAGATTCCGTTAACTGATTTATTACTATATAATCGTGATTTGGCTGTCAGGACCACCAAAACCGATAAAGCGTGGGATATCGGTATTAATATGATGACTAATTATTTGCTGTCACGGGAAAAACTGGATAGATTTTCCGGTAGTTTTAAGAACATTTTCGCTCAATCTTTGTTAAAAAACAGACTGGGTAAGAAAAAGTCTTTTCCACGATTTGCGAAAAGATCTTTTTCATCATCTGTAAAACGAAAGGAGAATGTTAAGTAAAACTGCAAAATATGCCATTAGAGCTGTTGCCTATATCGGCTATAAAGGAAGCAATAAAACCATTGTGAGCATTAAGGAAATGACTGAAAATTTAGATATTCCGTCAGCATTTTTAAAAAAAATACTACAAGATTTATCCAAACATAAACTGTTAGATTCTTTCAAAGGTCCTAACGGCGGATTTAAATTATCCCGTTCCCCGAAAGATATTTCTTTATTTGATGTTGTTACGATTATAGACGGACCGGAATCATATTCCAGTTGTATCCTAGGTCGCCGCGATTGTAACGACCATTCTATTCACAAGTGTTTTTTGCACGAAGAATATTTTAAAATTAAAATGGAATGGGCAAAATTCTTGAAACGCAGTACACTCGAAAAAATTATTGCCGATGTGGATAAAGAAGGTGGGCTGCATGCTATTTAAAACAGCCCTTTCGTCATTCCGAACTCGCCCGTCCTCGAAATGTTTTCGGGATTTCGGAATCTTTTAGATACTGTCCAAAGCTCCAATGACATCTATTTGGGATAATCCATTGCCTTCCCATCAAGAGGAGATTTCCTCCTTTTTATCATACCCGCGGAGGCGGGTATCCAGAGGGCAGAGTGTTTCAAGGGTTGAGATTCCTGCTTTCGCAGGAATGATGTGCTTTTTTGTTTGTTGTAATTCTTTTTTTAATGATGAATCATGAACACCGATTTAAGTTTTTCCTAAAAAAACCAAAAAAGAAAACAATTAACCTCTAATTCTGTTACTTTTATCCAAATATTGTTGAAATAACAATTCTTTTAGTGAATAATCTTATTTTTGCAATTTAGAACGACAGCTAATGAAACCAAAAGACGATAAGCGAATAATAGAGAATATAGCGAATAAAGACTACGAATTCGGTTTTGTTGGAAATATCGAAACCGAAAGTATTCCCAAAGGGCTTAATGAAGATGTTATCCGTACCATTTCGCAAAAAAAAGGTGAACCGGAATTTATGCTCCAATTTCGGTTGAATGCTTTCCGCCAATGGCAAAAGATGACCATGAAAAATTGGGCACATCTGAAAATACCGGAAATTGATTTTCAAGATATTATCTATTTTGCAGAACCCAAAAAGAAACAGCTGAAAAGCTTGGATGAGGTAGATCCCGATATTTTGGAAACATTTAATAAACTCGGTATTCCGCTTGAAGAACAAAAACAATTATCCGGCGTAGCGGTAGATGCTATTGTGGATAGCGTATCGGTGAAAACAACTTTTAAAGAAACGCTGTCTGACTTGGGTATTATTTTTTGCTCTATCAGCGAAGCCATCAAAGACCATCCGGACTTGATTAAAAAATATCTCGGTTCGGTGGTGCCGTCAACCGATAATTACTATGCTGCTCTTAATGCCGCCGTTTTTAGTGACGGGTCGTTTGCCT
>JALTEO010000131.1 GCA_027073875.1 Bacteroidales bacterium | reverse complement strand
TTATCTGCCGGAGTGCTGAAAAATATTTCATCGCTTACGGATACACTGAAAACAATGCTTGCAGACAAAAAACAAGGCGAGGTGCCTTACGACAAATTAATGCCTCAGCCGGATGGTTTGTTTCGCGAAATGGAAATAATAAATCACGGCTCATTAAAACGAATCAGACGGATTCTAAGAACCTTGCCATCGGAAATTACCGTAATGGACGAAGCCAGCCATAATGATTTCTTTGAACAGCAATTTGATGAAATAAAGACTGTTACGGTAGCTTTCTTGCAGATGATTGAGTTTTTGATTGAAAATAAAATTACAAATAGAATCACGGCTTTTAGGACTAACTTACAGGAAACCGTTACAAAACAACTGAATCAAATAAAAGAGCATTACCGCTTGTTTTTGTTCTCACTGGATGAATATGCCAAGGAAGAAGTGGAAAATAAGGAATCGTTACTGCAATTTTTGAATGAGCAAATTGCTGCAATTTCGAAAGCCAAAGACAATATTTCCGGTAGCTTGAATCAATATGCCGCTAATATTACGGAGTTGAAATCCGAAATTTCCGGACAAACCACGATTTATGGTTTAACCAAATTTGAATCAAATCTGAAACATTATATTCACGAGCAACGGGAACAAGAAAAAGTATCGTTGGTAAAACAGAAAACAAATAAGTTAGGAACTTGGTTTTCGCGGCAGGTTGTTCGTTTTAAATACGGTAAAACGGAGGCATTGTCATATGCTAAAATGTTGCAACAAGATACCGGCTTACCTGATTTGAATAATCGTCTGCTTACGGTTAATCAAAGTATTCAGCCACAGGAACCGGTGCTAAAACAAGTACCATTTTATTACAAACAGTTGTTTTCTGCCAAGCAGACTTATCACCGTGAGTTTTGGGTGCCGATGAAAAAAGCAACTGAAACTGCCGACAGGGCTTTTGAGCAGTATAACCGTTTAGGCGAAGGTGCTTTGTTGGTTACCGGCGAACACCATAGCGGTAAATCGTTTTTGGCTTATATGTTGGCACATCGTTGGAATGAGAACGGGAGAGTAATTTTTATTAATCCGTCGATTGGTGGCAGCATCGAATTTCAATCGTTTGATGAAGTGATTGCCGAGGCATTTCAAGCGGAAAAATATTCGGAGAAATTATTTGAATCACTGCCCAAAGGGTCGTTTGTAATTTTTGAAGATATTGAATTGTGGTGGCAGCGGACAGCCAATGGGGTGATGGTGCTAAAACACCTGTTCAAATTGGTATCTAAATATAGTCATCGTATTTTCTTTATCCTGTCTGTAAATGTCTTTGCATTTAAGTTGTTGGAGAAAATTTTGCCCTTGGATGCTGTTCTGCTCGGAAGTGTAAGATTGACTCCGATGCCGGTGCAGTCAATTAAAGATATGGTGCTTTTGCGACACGCCGGTGCAGGATTGGATTTTACTTACAAAAATCTGCGTGGAAGCGAAATGAGTGCCGTGAAAATGGCGGATTTATTTGTGAAATCATATAAGTTCTCGCGTGGAAATGCCGGCGTGGCTTTGGCTGCTTGGTTGTCAGGTATTCGTAAGATTGAAAACGATTTGTTACAAATTGACCCTGTTGTTGCTCCCGGGACTGACCTCATTCACCAATTGCCGGTTGATGTTAAACTGATATTTGTTCAATTATTACTACACAAGCAATTGACAAAGGAAAAATTAGCAATAGTTTCAGGATTGGACAGCGACCGTATTGATGAGCATCTGCAATTCCTATGGCGGATGGGCATTTTTAACAAAATACGAAATGATGTATTTGAGATAAATATTTACTGGTATCCGGTAATTGTGGAATATCTGACAGCTAAAAACTTTATTTAATGGAACAACTGACAAAATTCTTTTCTTCGGGATATCTGATTTTCTTATTTTTGCTTCTGGCGGCAGGTGTTTTTGTCGCTTTGTATTTAATTCGGTTTTTTGTGCCGCTGATTTTTGCCGGAAAAGTGAATGAAGACCGTTTTCGTAAATATTTTACGGTAATAGAAATGGCTGTGTGGGTATTGCTGTTGCTCACGGCAGCAATCTTTTTTTTGAAGCACCACATCGTTTTTGCCGCTGTTTTATTTCTCTTTTTGTTGTTGTTATTGTATTGGTGGGCACGGTTTGCTTTACGCGATTATTTGGCGGGCTTGGTCTTTAAAATAGAAAACCGTTTTTCCCTTGACGAAGTGATTGAAGTAGCCGGATACAAAGGGAAAATAAAACGGTTTTATGCGAGAAATATAGCATTGGAAAATGAAAACGGAAAAATGATTTTATTGCCGTATTCCGAATTGATGGGGGTTATCAGTTCACCGCAAAATATTAGCGAGACAGTTCTTAATGATAGCTTTGAATTGACTGTTCCTGCCGACCGTTCGTTTGAAACCATTACCGGTTTGTTGAACAATTATATTTTGTCGTTGCCGTGGACGGTAATAAAATATGAACCTCGTATCAAGTTGGCACAAGAAATTGATAACCAATATATTGTTAAGGTTACGGTCTTTTCTTTTGATGAGTCGTATTTTCAGGTTATTCGCCAAAAAGTATCGGAATTTGTGGCAAATGATTTTGTTTCAATGGATTAATCGTATAAAGTTTTATATTTGCTGAAAAATAAATGGATATAATAAAAATATGGTTACCTTTGGTGACTGTATGATGATGTTGGGTATAATGGAAAGAAACGAAAATGGAAGTAATGAATAGAATAAATAAAATAGCAAAACCTTTTGTGAAATGGGCGGGCGGGAAAGCACAATTATTAAATGAAATTGATAATGCTATTTCTGACTACATTAAGCAAAACCAATTTATATACATCGAACCATTTGTTGGTGGTGGAGCCGTTTTATTTTGGATTTTACAAAAATATCCAAATATTAAACAAGCCATAATTAATGATATTAATACCGATTTAACAAATTCATATCAAACGATAAA
>JALTEO010000130.1 GCA_027073875.1 Bacteroidales bacterium | reverse complement strand
TGAGTCTTGCAGACTGGTCAGAGAAGGATAAAAAGCTGTATTGTTGTATCCTGCTAACATAAATAACACCAAGACAACCAAGACAACACCAATACCGGCAAACCAGAAACCCATTGTGGATTTTTTATCAAAGATACCTTTAAATAATCCCCACAAAACACCGACGACACCAACCAATAATAAAATCAGTGCCACAGGCATTGCCAATAAATTGTGTAAATATTTATAGGGTTCCATAAATACCTCGTGCGTATCGGGATTTACGGCAAATCCGTCAATTACCATCAAGCGAATCAGCCAGAATAAGAAAGTTACTAAAAAGGCAACAGCACACATTTTCAGTTGTTTGCGAGACCGTTCTACGATAGCTTCATTATCAATGGTTCGTATAAAATAAAGCAGTCCCAATACTCTTGCCAAGAAAAATACAGCTAAACCAAGTGCCAGATTTTGCAAGAATGCCAAATGTGCCGTTGTCCAAACAGCTTCTAACCCGCCAAAAGGTGTGTCCCATTTAGAAAAGTTAGTAACGGAATCGACTGAGAAATTAGCACCCGTAAAGAAAGTAGATACTGCCGCACCCAATAAGATAGTGCCGAGCAAGCCGTTGATAAACAGAAAAGCATCGTAGGTTTTTTCGCCAAGGAAGTTACCGGGTTTCCGGCGGTATTCATAAGCAACTGCTTGAATGATAAAGGCAAACAGGATAATCATCCATACCCAATAAGCACCGTGGAAACTGACGGAATAAAACATTGGAAATGAGGCAAAAATGGCACCACCGAAAGTTACCAGCGTCGTAAATGTTAATTCCCATTTTCGTCCTAAGACATTTACTATCATTGTCTTTTCGTTATCTGTTTTACCTATCTTAGATAATAAGGTTTGTCCACCTTGAACAAATAACAGGAATACCAGTAAGGCACCGAGTAAGGATACCAAGAACCACCAGTATTGTTGTAAACTGAGATATTGCATTGTTTCAAACATTATTTGGTTCCTCCATCATTTTGGTTATCATTAGGTCCTGTACCGATTTGCTTTTTCATAATGCGGATTTCGGCAATGAGCAAAACGGTAAATACTGCCAAGAACATAAAGAATGTAATTTGAACACTGCTGGCATCAATGGTAGATGCAGCAGCCGATACCGGCAATACATCTTGAATAGTCCACGGTTGCCGGCCAACCTCTGCAACTATCCAACCTGTTTCGGTGGCTACCCATCCGAGAACAGCTGTCAAAATAGCAAGTCTCAACCATAATTTAGAACTTACCAGTTTATTTTTAAGCGATTTCCACCACATCACGAAGAGGAACAACAAGAACCAGAATCCCAGTGCTACCATAATGTGGAATGAATAAAAGGTCATCGGTACATTTGGAACCAAACTGTCCACATCATTCAAAAAACCATACCCGAAATAGCGGACATTGGCTTCAAATACTTTTTTTGCCTCTATCATTGTTTGTGTGTCGCCGTCTTTTTTAGCTAATTTGTAGGTTGCTAATGCTTCGCGGGCTTTTTTGCCCATATTAATTTTTTCTTGTGCGGAAATTTCTTTGCGAATTTTTCCGTTTTCGGTTACTTCGTATCCGTTAATAATGTCTTTTACGCCGGGAACAAAAGCATCTGATGATCGGTATCCCAATATTGATAACATTTTAGGGACTTCAATGTTGAAATGGAATGCATCTTCATCATTATTGTATTTTTTATTACCATTGAGAATACCTAACGCACTGATACCTGCACCTGCTTTTCCTGTGTAAAGACCTTCCATAGCAGCCAATTTCATAGGTTGTTTTTGTGCTACCTCATAAGCCGAACCATCGCCTGTGAAAATTAAGAAAAGCACAGCTAATAATCCAAAAGCAGAAGCTACACTTATACTGCGTTTGGCAAAAATTAGTTCACGGTTTTTCAAAATATACCAAGCACTAATACCGATTACAAACAACGATGCCAATACATAACCGTTTAAAACGGTATGCAAGAATTTATTAATGGCAACTGGCGAAAATAAAACTTCCCAAAAGTTGACCATTTCGTTACGGGCGGTGTCCATATTAAAGTGCATTCCTACCGGATTCTGCATCCAAGCATTGGCAACTAAAATCCACAAAGCGGATAGGTTGGAGCCAATGGCTACTAACCAACTGGAAGCCAAATGAACTTTTTTACTGACTTTATTCCACCCGAAGAACATAATGGCAATGAAGGTACTTTCCATAAAGAAAGCCATAATGCCTTCTATGGCAAGCGGTGCACCGAAAATGTCGCCCACGAGCCAAGAATAATTCGACCAGTTGGTGCCGAATTCAAATTCCAGAATAATGCCGGTAGCCACACCAATGGCAAAGTTGATACCGAACAATTTCATCCAGAACTTGGTGAGTTTTTTCCAGACATCATTGCCTGTTTTTACATAGATAGTTTCCATAATGGCTACCAAAAACGAGAGCCCCAGCGTTAATGGGACGAATAGCCAATGGTAGAGTGCAGTCAGAGCGAATTGCGCTCGTGACCAATCTACAACTGCAAGTTGATTTACATCCATAATTTATTTGTTTTTAGTTAATTGCTCAATTACAAAATCAGCTTTGTCTTGTGTGGTTTTATACTTGCTTAGATTATCTTTGAAGAAAAATAATTTGAATACTAGAAACATAATTGATAATTTGATGATAATTACCAACCAAAGTTGCTTACCGTAATGGGGCATATCGGTAAACCCCCGATAATAAAAATTGAATATTTGTTTAAATATGTTCAATTTATGTATCTTTGTAATCCCTAAACAACGGAGAGATTAAATTGTTCTACAAAAATAAAAAAAATAATGAAATATGATGAAATAAATAAAAAAATTTTTGAATATCAGGGTGAAAAACTGAAAATTTTTGCAACTTCTTCGTTTCAAACGCACAGTATTGTGATGTTACATATCTTAAGTAAAATAGATAATAC
>JALTEO010000129.1 GCA_027073875.1 Bacteroidales bacterium | reverse complement strand
CTATAATGGAATACATACTTTTTGCACTGGGCTTGTTGGGAGGCATTATTTTAGGATTTGTTATCGGTCGTAAAGCAGGCGAAAAATCTGTTCAAAAAACCGGTAACAATGATGAACTACAGCAGATACTGAACGAAAAAAACAATTTATTGGAAGAAAACGGGACACTTAAAGGTAAATTAGAAAACACCAATAAAGTTTTTGAAGCACAAAAAGCAGAACTTCAACAGCTGACTCATCGTTACGAATCTCTTTTGCAGCAAAAAGCTGATGCTGATGCGAATATCAAAAATCTTGAAGCAAAATTTACAGAACAGAAAAAAGAGATTGAGGAATTGCACAAACGATTTCAGCTTGAATTTGAGAATATTGCCAACAAAATACTGAAGCAAAATACCGAAGAATTTGTTACCACGAATGAAAAAAAAATAAAAGACATTTTAACTCCACTGAAAGAAAAAATTAGCACTTTTGAAGAAAAAGTAGAAAAAAGATATGTAGACGAAACTAAGCAACGAACAGAACTAAAAGAACATCTCAATTCACTAAAGTCTCTTAATGAGAATTTGACTCAGGAAGCTCAAAATCTGACCGAAGCACTTAAAGGCAGCAACAAGACACAAGGTAACTGGGGTGAAATGATTTTGGAAAGAATTCTGGAAGAGTCGGGACTTATTAAAGATGAAGAGTATCAAACACAGGTTACAGACAAAAATCATGATGGGACAACGATTAAACCGGATGTTGTCGTAAAATTACCTGACAATAAACACATAATTATTGACTCCAAAGTCTCACTGACAGCATACGAAGCATTTGTAAATGCCAAAAATGATATCGAAAAAGAAAAATTTTTGAAACAACACTTACTATCTGTCAAAAATCATATCAAAGAATTGAGTGATAAGGATTATTATTCTGCAAGAAATATAAATAGTCCGGAATTTGTTTTAATGTTTATTCCTATTGAATCATCTTTTAGTGTAGCTATAAGAACGGAACAAGATTTATTCTCGTATGCTTGGAATAAGAAAATTGTTATGGTAAGTCCAACAACATTGCTCGCTACGCTGAGAACAATATCCTCAGTATGGAAACACGAAAAACAAACAAAAAATGCTATTGAAATTGCTAATCAAGCCGGTCAACTTTACGATAAGTTTGTTGGTTTCTTAGAAGATCTGGCAAAAATTGAAAGAAATTTAGAATTGGTAAAGAAATCATATAACGATGCCAAAACAAAATTAGATGGCAGAGGTGGATTGGTTTCCAGAACTGAAAGAATAAAAATACTTGGTGCCAAGGCAACAAAATCTATTCCGGACGCTTTCAAGCAATCGCTTGATGAACCACAGAAGTAATAATTATACTTTTAATGAGTATTCCTTCAATATTTTGTTTAGAAAAAATCAATATTTTCTTTGATATTAATTTGAAATCCAGATAAATGCTAAAATATATTATATAACATAATAAAAATCACATTCTATCTTGTAGTTAATTCTTATTATTGTTGCCTTATTAATTTAAACTAAAGTAATATTATGGAAACAGCCTATAAAAGTTTGGTTGACGAATTCATGGCAAAAATAGAAGCCAAGAATCCAGGTGAAAAAGAATTTCACCAAGCAGTCTTTGAAGTTGCTCAATCAGTAATTCCTTACATTGAAGAACATCCTCAATATAAGGAAGCAAAAATTTTAGAAAGAATTGCTGAACCGGAAAGAGTTTTGATGTTCCGTGTTCCTTGGATGGACGACAAAGGAAATGTTCAAATCAATCGTGGTTTCAGAATTCAAATGAACAGTGCTATCGGACCTTACAAAGGTGGTTTGCGCTTTCACCCAACCGTTTATTTGGGTATCTTGAAATTCTTAGCTTTCGAACAAGTTTTCAAAAACTCTTTAACTACCCTTCCGATGGGTGGTGGAAAAGGTGGTTCTGATTTTGATCCTAAAGGAAAATCTGATAATGAAGTGATGCGTTTTTGCCAAAGTTTCATGACAGAATTATTCCGTCACATTGGTCCTGACACTGATGTGCCTGCAGGTGACATTAATGTTGGTGGTCGTGAAATTGGTTTCTTATTCGGACAATACAAAAGATTACGGAATGAATTCACCGGCGTTCTTACCGGAAAAGGTTTAGAATGGGGTGGTTCTTTAATCCGTCCTGAAGCTACCGGTTATGGTAATGTTTATTTTGCTAACGAAATGTTGAAAACACGCAATGAATCATTCGAAGGCAAAACAGTTGTTATCTCCGGTTCAGGTAATGTTGCTCAATATGCTACAGAAAAAGTTACTCAATTAGGTGGTAAAGTAGTTACATTATCAGACTCCAACGGATTCATTTATGATCCTAATGGAATTGATGCTGAAAAATTAGCTTATGTAATTGACTTAAAAACTGTTAAGAGAGGTCGTATCAAAGAATACGCTGACAAATACGGTGTTGAATATTACGAAGGTAAAAAACCATGGGGTGTTAAATGTGATGTTGCTTTACCATGTGCTACACAAAATGAATTAGATGGTGATGCCGCTAAGACATTGATTGACAATGGTTGTTTCTGTGTATCAGAAGGTGCAAATATGCCATCAACACCTGAAGCTATTGACACATTTATTGACAAGAAAATTCTTTACGGTCCTGGTAAAGCTGCCAATGCAGGTGGTGTTGCCGTTTCCGGTCTTGAAATGAGCCAAAACTCAATGAGATTAGCTTGGACAAGTGAAGAAGTTGACAATAAATTACACCAAATCATGAAAGATATTCATGCAAACTGTGTTAAATATGGTAACAAAGGTGACTTTGTAAACTATGTTGACGGAGCAAATATTGGTGGTTTCGTAAAAGTTGCTGATTCAATGTTAGCTCAAGGTTTGGTATAATTCTAAATCTTTCTATAAATAAAAAAAGCTGCCTGTGGGCAGCTTTTTTTATTTAACCAATTTTCTACTACTCAGCAG
>JALTEO010000128.1 GCA_027073875.1 Bacteroidales bacterium | reverse complement strand
TTCACAAAATTAATCAATGTTTTTTCATTTTTTTAAATTTTTGTTGAAAAAATTATCGAAATGTTGAAAACATAAAATTTGCTTCATTGCTATATTATCTAATTTTGCAAAAATTTAAAATTATATAAAAATAATGACAACCCCCAAAGCCCCGATTAAATTCTTTTCCGGTTCGGCAACCCGTTATTTGTCAGAAAAGATAGTAAATGAATATGGTGATAAATTAGGAAAATCAAGCATCCTGAAATTTAGTGATGGTGAGTTTCAACCATCTCTGGATGAGTCTGTTCGAGGGAAAAATGTATTTATCATTCAATCTACTTTTCCGCCTACTGATAATTTAATGGAGCTTTTGCTGATGATTGATGCTGCCAAGCGAGCATCTGCCTATAAGGTAATCGCAGTAATTCCCTACTTCGGTTTTGCCCGTCAGGACAGGAAAGACAAACCACGGGTTTCTATCGGAGCCAAACTGGTTGCCGATTTATTGGCTGCCGCAGGTGTTGACCGCATTATGACAATGGACTTGCACGCTGACCAAATTCAAGGATTTTTTAATATTCCTGTTGATCATCTTTATGCTTCATCGGTTTTTGTGCCTTATATCAAAAGTCTGAATTTAGACAATTTGATTATGGCGGCTCCTGATATGGGCGGCTCCAAGCGGGCAAATGCTTATTCTCATTTTTTACATACTGATATGGCAATTTGTTACAAATCGCGAAAAAAAGCCAATGAAGTATCGGAGATTCGTATCATCGGTGAAGTAAAAGGGAAAAATGTAATTATCCTTGACGATATGATTGATACGGCAGGAACCATCACTAAAACCGCTGAAATGATGATGAACGAAGGTGCTTTGTCTGTCAGAGCGTTAGCAACACATCCCGTATTATCGGGTCCGGCTTATGAACGCCTCAATGCCTCTCCGTTAAAAGAAATTATTGTTACGGATACTATTCCCGTCAAAACCGAAGAATCCGACAAAATAAAAGTGCTTTCCATTGCCCCGTTATTTGCCGAAGTCATTGATAAAGTATATAACTTTATGTCTATCAGTAATACATTTATTGTTTAATGGAATTATTAGAACTCCTATTAATTTTTTTTAACAAAAAAGATATTATAACCAATCCGTTTTTAATCTACTTTTGAGAAAAAATTACCTATGTTAGAACTGAAGCAAATACTTGATAACCCTAATGAAGTTATAAAACGCCTCATTATCAAAAATTTTGATGCCAAGGAGATTGTTAAAACCATTATTGATACAGATAAAAAGCATAAGAACTTACTGTCTGAAGTTGAAAAAAACAATAGTTTTATTAATGCCGCTTCCAAAAAAATAGGTGAATTATTTAAGGCGGGAAAACAATCTGAAGCAGAAGAAATAAAAAAAGAAGTCAGCGAAAAAAAAGAAGCCAACAAAGCATTAAACGAAGAACTGAAAACAGTTGAAAAAACACTTTTTGACGCACTGGTAAAATTACCTAATCTCCCCCACCCGTCTGTTCCAAAAGGAAAATCGGATGCCGACAATAAAATAATAAAGACAGCAAAAATAAAAGTCAATATCCCGAAAGAAGCTGTCCCGCATTGGGAATTGGCACAACGCTATAACCTAATTGATTTTGAGTTGGGTAATAAGATTACAGGTGCCGGATTTCCTGTTTATACCGGTAAAGGAGCCATCTTACAGCGATCATTGATTCGGTTCTTTCTGGACGAAGCTGCCAAAGCCGAATACACCGAATATATTCCGCCGTTAATGGTTAATGAAGATACGGCTTTTGGAACGGGGCAATTGCCTGATAAAGAAGGACAAATGTATTATATGCCGGCAGATAATTTCTATATGGTACCTACTGCGGAAGTCCCTTTGACCAATATTTATCGTAATGCCATTGTGGACGAAAGCGAACTGCCTGTAAGAATGACGGCATATACGCCTTGTTTTCGCCGTGAGGCAGGTTCCTACGGTAAAGATGTCCGCGGACTGAACCGTGTTCATCAATTTGACAAAGTGGAAATTGTTCAAATTCAACACCCTGACAAATCTTATGACACATTAGACGAAATGGTAAAATATGTAGAAGGACTTTTGATGAAACTCGGTCTTCCGTACCGTATTGTCCGGCTTTGTGGTGGCGATGTCAGCTTTACTTCTGCGATTACTTACGACTTTGAGGTCTATTCTGCTGCACAAGATAAATGGTTGGAAGTCAGTTCGGTTTCCAACTTTGAAACTTTCCAATCCAATCGTCTGAAACTGAGAATAAAATCAAAAGATTCCAAAAAGAAAATCCTTGCCCACACCCTAAACGGAAGTGCATTGGCTTTACCGCGTATCTTAGCAGCATTATTGGAAAACAACCAGACATCTACAGGCATCAGGATTCCGGGAATACTTGTTCCTTATACCGGCTTTGATATTATTCGTAAAAACAACCATAAAAAGTAATTAACGATTTTTAATTAACCCGTTTCTGTTTTTTTCTGTTATATTTGTTGTGGAAATTGGGTGTTGAAATGATTATTCTAAGATTGCGAATAACTAAAAGTAAATGAAATTTTATTAATGTGATGATTTTAATTATGAATTATGTAGTCAGCAGTCAACAGTTCACAGTCTGCAGTCAGCAGTAAGTATTATGAACAGGTTTATTAATTGTTAATTGCCTAAAATTTGGAGTGCATAGAGTGTTTATTAATTACGAATAAATGAAAAACTATTAAAACTAAAATGAACTCTCAACTTTACGAACTAATTAAGCACCATAGGTGCAAACTCTTTGTAGAAAAAAACAAACCAAGAAACAGCTCCGTAGGAGCGGTACAAAAAATGAACACGATGAAACGATTATGATTGATTTTTAAACACACAAGGGAATGATTTTAATTACGAATTATCCAGAAGCTCCGAAGGAATCCCTTTGGGAGGATGCCTTTGGCACGAATAGATAATGTGGTAATT
>JALTEO010000127.1 GCA_027073875.1 Bacteroidales bacterium | reverse complement strand
CATTACTGATTTAAATATTTTGGCTAAAGCCATTTTTTGAACTCATAATATATCTGCCATAAATGGCAGATATATTGATATGGTTTACATTAATAGAAACGGGATTCATCCCGTTTAATGAATAAAAAATCATATTGGCTTTAGCCAAAACAATAACACTTTTGCAAACATACGAGTCCAAAAAAGATTTGGTATAATGCCGATGCTACATGAAAATAGTACAATTTATTGGACCATATTGAATGTGTAATCGGTATTAAAATAATTAATACGGCTTTTGCCGTCTAATGAACTGAGTTCGACATAATAAATGAATCACAGAAAACAAATAGAGATTAAGATTTCTTCCTTTTTCTACCGAAATCTCTTTCTTAATTAATTTTATTAATTATTTTTGACACCAACAAACTAAAAATTGAATTATGTTGAAAGGACACCCTAAAGGATTATTAGTTGCTTTTTTTGCTAATATGGGCGAACGCTTTGGATACTACACTATGTTGGCAATCTTTGTTTTATATCTGCAAGCCAAGTTTGGATATTCCACTGCAGAAGCCGGACAAATCTACGGCGGCTTTTTATTTGGTATTTATTTCCTACCACTACTTGGTGGAATAATTGCCGACAACTGGCTTGGATACGGAAAAACAATTGTGCTTGGAACCATTGTTATGTTTATAGGATATGGGATGCTTGCTATACCTGATATGGGATTAGGAATGGTTATAGGTGCCCTGTCGGTAATTTCTCTCGGCACCGGATTTTTCAAAGGGAATTTACAAGCATTAGTTGGCAATATGTATGATGACCCGAAATACAGTGCCAACAGAGACAATGCTTTTAATATTTTTTACATGGGAATCAATATTGGAGCTTTCTTTGCTCCTTCCGCTGCAGAAGGAATTAGTAATTATATTCTCAAAAAACACCATTTAGTTTACGATGCAAGAATACCTCACTGGGCTCACGAGTTTTTAGATGGTAAACTTCACAATACAACAGAATATCTTGCCATTGCAACCCAACAATTAGGTGATAAATTTACAAATCTTACTGACTTTTCAAACAACTATATTCAAGTTTTATCTGAATCTTATAATGCAGGATTTGCCATAGCTGCTATCAGTATGGTTATCTCATTTTTAATATTTATCGGTTTTAGAAAATATTACAAAAGTGCTGATTTAACGGAGAAACAAAAATCAATGAGTACCGAACATAAAGACAAAGTTATTGAACTTACTAAAGAACAAGTTAAGCAAAGAATGATTGCCTTGTTTCTTGTTTTTTTCGTAGTTATTTTCTTCTGGATGGCATTCCATCAAAATGGTTTTACCATGACAATCTTTGCTCGTGATTACACTCAACACTTGGTCGGAAGATATACTTTTATTCTTTTTGACCTAAAAGCACTTCTTCCGGTATTGGCTGCTATCATTGGATTAATCCTCCTAATCAGCAAAAAAGTTAAGTCCTCAGGAAAAATTATTGGTGCCATTTTATTAGTTGCAGGTATCGGTATTGCCTATTGGGCAATTGGAACATTCAATGACGAAATGCCTATTACTCCTGCAAAATTCCAACATTTTAATCCAATTTTTATCGTTTTCCTCACCCCCGTAATTGTTGGTTTTTTCACTTGGTTAAGAGGGAAATCTAAAGAACCTTCATCACCAAAAAAGATAGGTTTCGGCATGATTATCACAGGATTATCATATGCTATAATGATGTATGTTGCTTATAGCTTTGCACATGGTTACAGCCCTAAAGACTTGGAAGCATCAGGGCAAATTGTTCCCGATAATATGCTGGTATCACCTTACTGGTTAATCAGCACTTATTTTTCCCTAACAATTGCAGAACTTTTCTTATCGCCAATGGGAATATCTTTTGTGTCAAAAGTTTCTCCTCCAAAAATGAAAGGTCTTATGCAAGGTGGTTGGCTCGGTGCTACAGCACTTGGTAATTTAGGTGCCGGACTTATTGGCTATTTCTGGGATAAACTGGAAATTTGGCAATTCTTCGCTATTTTGGTTAGTGTCACATTACTCTCTGCTTTATTCATTTTTTCCGTAATGAAATTATTAGAAAAAGCCGCCAACAGTTAAATTATCAGCTCGATAATTCGGGCTTTTTTAATTATGAAATCAGGGAACACATTATTAAGTCGTATTTTTTTATTGTTTGCTTCCCCCGTTATCATTCTAACAGTTTGGGCGGTTTATTTTGCAAAGACCAACTTATCATCACAAGAGTTATTTCACTTTCTTTCTCCCCTATCTTCATTGATTACAGCCATTTCCTTAGCATTATTTATCCTTTTCCTTTTAAACTTTCTCAACACAAGATTTGATATCTCTTTAAGAAAAACTTCATTTCCAATCCTTCTTTTTTCTTTATATTTCATTCCTTACCACAGCCCCCTGTTAATTGTCCAACTAATCTCCTATTTATTTTTAATCTTGGGACTTTATCAGGTTTTAAGTTCTATTGAAAAAACGAATAAACTTTCTTCATTCTTCAATGCCGGATTTATTATTGGATTAGCCGGCATTCTTAATCCACCTGCCATCATATTCTTTTCAGTCGTTATTATCAGTTTAATCCTACTGGGAACACATACTTGGCGAGATTGGCTACTTTCATTTTTAGGATTTTTTCTTCCATTCCTTTTATTTTTTACCTGCTCCACCATCTTTTCTTTTAACTTTTTACCTGCCAGCTACTTTAAAATTAGTTTTTCTATCATACATATCACAAAATTTACGCTTTTATCCATACTGTTTTTTTCCATTTATTTTTCTTTAGTCATCTATTCAATCATCAATATTTTATGGAGTTTTCCGCAACAAAAAATTAAAGTCCGCTCTATTTTCCTTTTTTATTTCACTTTTTTTTTCGTTAGCATCATTGGATTCATTCTTTTTCAAGGACAAAAAGACTTCTTCTTTCTAACTTCCACTTTCCCCTACTCAATACTAATT
>JALTEO010000126.1 GCA_027073875.1 Bacteroidales bacterium | reverse complement strand
TAATGCTAAATGCAAGCGACTCCATTTCGTTTTATCATAAGTCGGTTTTGGTTATTGGCGTAGAGAAAATTCCATATCCCGAACTATTGAAACCACTGGAGGATTTTGCTATTAATCTCGGAGGCACAACGGGCAGTCTCGGAACACAAAAAGAGAGAACGGTTTTCAGAGCATATCCTGATAAAACAGGTGTTGCTCCAATCATCTGTTACGAATCTATTTATGGCGAATTTGTCAGCAAGTTTGTCCGTAACGGTGCTGAACTTATTTTCGTTCTCACCAACGATGGCTGGTGGGAAGATACACCCGGCTACCGGCAACATTTGAGTTATTCACAATTGCGTGCTATTGAAACCCGCCGCGATATTGCCCGTTCGGCAAATACAGGCATCTCTGCCATTATTAACCAACGCGGCGATATCTTGCAAAAAACCGGTTGGTGGGTTCGCACAGCTTTCCGAGGAACGATAAATACCAATAAAGAAATTACTTTTTATGTCCGTTTTGGCGATTATATTGGCAGAATAGCCGCTTTTTTTTCAATTCTTTTATTGTTATTGTTAATTACACAATGGGTAAAACGAAACTCCAAATTGAGAAATTTACAAGACAAAATAATGCAAGATGAATTGAATAATTAAGTTATAATGGAACATTTATGATTGATTTAAAACACACAAAGGAATAATTATTTTAATATTGCGAGTAACTAAAAAATAAACAGGTGAAAATTGAATGAATTACTGTCACCCACCTTAATCCTCCCGTCAAGGGAGGAAATTCTCCCCTTGATGGGGAGACACAGAGGGGTGATAAGAAAATAAAAAACGAACAGATAGACAATCCTTAAATTGCTAAATATAAATAAAATACAACACTATAAACAGATGAAAGAAAATCTCAAACAAAACAAAAAAAATGAGACTTTTTCCAATAAAGCTAAAACATTTATTATTAGCTCTATATCTATAATTACCATTGCAAGTATTATTCTAAATTTTTATTACCACATAAAAATAACCTACGCCCTTGCACCAAATACATTACTTTTTTGGACAGCAACTGTTTTCTTTCTTTTTTCTAAAAATGAACAAGTCCGTCAAAAAGCAAGATCTTTGGCACTTTATCTATTGTGGATTCCATTTAGTATTCTATTACTAACCATTATCGGAATTCTGTTCTATTCCTTTATCATCAAATAATGTTACGGCGTCCGGTTATCATATTATTACTCTCATTTCTAAGCATTAGTGGGTTTTCACAATCCATTATCAAACGGTTTTTAAATTTGCCGCGACCGGAAAAATGGTGGGTTGCCACACATGTCTTTGTAGCAAAAAAAACATTGAAAATCAGTGAATACGCTAAACAAACTGCCGACTCACTAACTCACGACACCATTTTGGACGGTGACCCCGCCGGCGGACAAGTAGATGCTTTCCGCCATTGTTTTTGGATGAGTATGCTTACACAGCAAATCGGGTGGCGGCGTGCCGGAAAACTTGGAAATGCCCACGAAAAATCAAATTATCTCGACTATAAAAAACACCGTAACGAAGAGGGCATATTGCCCGATAAGATTTCGTCGGACATGGACTATGTCAACAACGATACCGGCATCCAAATTGGTTTGGATAATCCGGAATTATCACGCGACTCACTAAAAACTTTAATCATCCGAAAAATTAAAGCCGGAGAACTACTAATTATCAAAAAAGATAAAAATGGAAACTATTTGGATTGCGATGGAAATATTATTGACCTGAAAAAATATTATGGCATTTGGGAAATTCCTAAATGTTTAGTACCATCGAATCAGGTAGAAAAATAATGTATATTTGCTAAAAATTTTAAACTATGGAGCAAGCAACAGCAGGCAACAAAGGACCAAAAGTGCGTTCCGATTGCGTTATCACAGTTACCAAGACCGGTGACAACCAAGTGAAAATTGACTTAACCAGCAAAGTGGAACCCATGTATGGCGACCAGATTCGCCAACAAATAACGGAACAAATCAAATTTTATGGTATCACCGGCGTTCACATTTCCGTTGAAGATACCGGTGCCCTGCCACCTACCATTGCCGCCCGTTTGGATGCTGCACTCGACCAATTATTTGACCTTGAAAAATATTTTGTCCCCGAAATCATTCCGGAAAATCAATATACCACCGACAAAGAAAAGTTTCGTTTCTCGCGGTTGTATATCCCCGGAAATACCCCAAGCATGATGATTAATGCCGGTATTCACAAGCCCAACGGCATTATCATGGATTTGGAAGATGCCGTAGCACCGGGAAAAAAACACGAAGCCCGCTTTTTGGTGCGGAATGCCTTGTGTCAGGTCAATTTTTACGGTGCCGAACGCATGGTGCGTATCAATCAGGGTGAACGCGGCTTGAAAGACTTGGAATGGGTAGCCCCTTACAATGTAAATATGATTCTGTTACCGAAGATAGAAACACCGGAACAAATTCATGCCGTAGATAAAAAAATTGCCGAACTACGGCAGCAACACGGCTTTAACTACCCTATTTGGTATATGCCCATTTTGGAAAGTGCCCTCGGTATCGAAAATGCTTTTGCCATTGCCACGGCATCAAAAAATGTAGCAGCGATGGCTATCGGTCTGGAAGACTATACCGCCGACATGGGAGTGCAACGCACCAAAGAAGGCACCGAATCGCTTTATGCCCGTATGCGGCAAGTAAATGCTTGTAAGGCAGCCCGCATCCAACCGATTGATTCAGTCTTTTCAGATATCTCCGATATGGAAGGACTATTGGAAAATGTAAAACGCTCAAAAGCCCTTGGTTTTGAGGGCATGGGATGTATCCACCCGCGGCAAATTGCCGTTATTCACGAAGGATTTGCTCCCGAAGAAAAAGAAATTGAGAAAGCACTGAAAATTTATAACGCTTTTGAAGAGGCCAAAGCACAAGGCAAAGGCGTAATATCTCTCGGCACTAAGATGATAGATCCGCCGGTAGTGAAACG
>JALTEO010000125.1 GCA_027073875.1 Bacteroidales bacterium | reverse complement strand
GATGAAAGAATGTTAAAGAGATGAATAAAAATTTTGTTAACTTATTATCTTATTTTTGGTTTTGAAAAAGTCTCGGATATGTAATTAGTTAGATGAAAAGTGAGAAATCACCCACCTTAATCCTCCCTCAAGGGAGGAACTCTCCCATTGAGGGGAGATACAGAGGGGTGATGAACAAAATTAGTCTGTATTGTATTGGTTATCTTTGTGTTACAAAATCAGAAACTTGACTAAACGATATAAAGTAGTTCCTATAAATTTGCAACTTAAAACAAAAACAAAAGAAGTAATCAGGAGTTTTGTATATTTACAGCTTAAAATCTTTGAATAATGAACTATATTCTTTTTGATTGTCCCGATACTTGGCAAGATTTATTGCCGCTGACTTATACGCGTCCTATTGCGGAATTACGCGTAGGTATTACAACCATCCGTGAAAAATGGAATTATTTTTTGAATGCTGAGGCATCTGTTTTAACCAAGGATTATTTACAAGAGAAGTTTCCGGTTAAATTCGGAAAAGAGAATATCTATATTAACAGTAGTATCATTCCTAATGCCAAGTTAATTGCCGAAATCGAAAAAATGGAAAAGGAGTCGGTGTTATTATCGGGCGATACAATGGCGGTATGCCGTTCTACAAAAGATATTACAAAATTTTTGGCTGACAAGGATTTTTCTGCGTTCTCGGCTGCACAAATTGATGTTTCATTTTCACAGATTCATTATCCGTGGGATATTTTTTCGTTGAACGGCGAGGTTTTGGAAACTGATTTTTTGCGACTAACGGCACACCGGAAATCACAGCAGTTGAGTGGTTCCAATAATTTGATAAACAGTGAAAATATTTTTGCAGAAGAAGGAGTGGAAATGGAATATGCTACCCTGAATGCACAGGATAGTTACATTTATTTAGGAAAAAATACGACGGTGATGGAAGGTGCAATGGTCAGAGGTTCTTTGGCAATGTTGGAACACAGTTATTTAAAGATGGGAGCCAAGATTTACGGACCGACAACCATTGGACCGCATTCCAAAGTTGGTGGCGAAAATAATAATGTGGTTATTACCGGCTATTCCAATAAAGCTCACGATGGATTTTTGGGCAATGCCGTAATCGGCGAATGGTGTAACTTGGGTGCCGATACGAATAACAGTAACCTGAAAAATAACTATGCAGAAGTAAAAGTATGGAACTATTCACGGGAACGATTCATTAAAACGGGTTTACAATTTTGCGGATTGATTATGGGTGATCATTCAAAATGTGCTATCAATACATCTTTTAATACAGGCACAGTAGTAGGGGTGAGTGCCAATATTTTTGGTGCGGGATTTCCGCGGAATTTTGTTCCATCGTTTTCGTGGGGCGGACCGCAAGGTGTTACCGAATATGGTTTTAATAAAGCGATGGAGGTAGCTCAAATTGTGATGAGTCGCCGCCAAATAGCATTATCCGAAATTGATATATCGCTGTTAAAGCGTGTTTTTGATATGACGGCAGATTATAGAAAATATACTGGTTCTTGACAGGTTTGCAAATGCAAAGCTTCTTAGAACCAGTTATATCCCGAAAAACGAGGACTCTCGACAAAGTCGGAGCTCGAAAGAAATTAATCTATATATTTGTAAATCTTATTTCTTTCGGTATAATTTGGTACAGGTATTGACAAATCATAAGAATTAAAACAATTAATATTTTTGTAATTTACTGAAAAACAGATGAGTAATATAGATGAGAATGTAGGTTTGTTTCCTCTAATGGAAGACCAACCGAATCACGACGACAAATTAGCAGGTTTAACTGACACATTGCCATTATTGGCATTGAAAAATATTGTAATGTTTCCGGGCGTAATTAAGCCCATTAGTATTGGTCGTCCCAAATCACTTGAATTAATCCGTGAAGCGTATGCTAAAAGTCTTTTGATAGGAACCATTACCCAAAAATCTGTTTATGTGGAAGAACCAACCGAAAAAGATTTATTTAAAGTTGGAACTATCTGTAAGGTGTTGAAGGTTATTGATTTGCCTGATAATACAACCACAGCACTTATTCAGGGTATAGAGCGATTTAAACTGAAAAAGTTAACCGATGTCTCACCATATTTCAAGGGAACTATTTCTAAATTTGTGGAGAAACCTGTTCCTAAAAAGGATAAGCTCTTTGAGGCAACCATCTCATCAATTAAAGATGACAGCATTAAGATTATTGAGATGAATAAACAGGTGCCGGAAGAGATTATTGTAGGCATCCGGAATTTTAAGAATAATCGTTTCCTGATAAATTTTGTTGCATCAAATTTAGAACTGGATATTACCGTTCAGCAAAATTTGTTGGAGATTACAGATCTGAAAAAACGAGCATCTAAGTTGCTGGGTTTTCTTGGACAACAGGTGCAAATGGCTGAGATAAAGAATGATATACAGCAAAAGGTAAAAACGGATATTGACAAGCAGCAACGCGAATTTCTGATGCAGCAGCAGATTAAGACGCTACAAAAAGAGTTGGGAAATAACCCGATGGATAAGGAATTTTCCGAACTGAAAAAGAAAGGACAAACGAAAAAATGGAGCGAACAGATTGGGGCACATTTTAATAAAGAGCTTGAGAAACTAAAATTAATGAATCCTGCCGTTCCCGACTATTCGGTGCAATTGAATTACCTGCATACTTTAGTTGATTTGCCGTGGAACGAATTTACCAAAGACAATCTGAATCTTAAAAATGCGGAGAAAGTATTAAATACCGACCATTATGCTTTAGAGAATGTCAAAGAGCGGATTTTGGAATATCTGGCAGTATTGAAATTGAAAGGTAATCTGAAAAGTCCTATCCTGTGTTTGTATGGTCCTCCGGGAGTTGGTAAAACATCGCTCGGGAAATCTATTGCTACTGCCTTGGAGCGGAAATATGTCCGTATCTCACTTGGTGGTCTGCACGATGAGGCGGAAATCAGAGGACATCGTAAGACTTATATCGGTGCTATGCCGGGACGAATTATTCAGA
>JALTEO010000124.1 GCA_027073875.1 Bacteroidales bacterium | reverse complement strand
ATCCATAATTTAAATTTATTCACTCTGATGTTGCTCATTATATAATGAATCAGTTTTAAATAAATCGTTCTTTACATCTTTCGTATAGTCAATATCTAGTTCTTCAGGATTCTCAACTTTTTCTTTTTTAGCACTTTCCGTGGCTTTTATCTGTTCTAATTTTTCTTTTGCCATGTCTATAATACCATCATCGTCTTTTGAATAGTTATCAATAATACTCTGAAGTGTTGCTTTTGCCTGCACAAAGTTTTCCTTTTGTGCATAAACATCTGCTAATAAAATAAAGCTTCTTCCCAACCAATATTGATGCGGTGTATTTGTTTTAGCAAAATCAAAAACATCATTTTCAACTTTATCGTATTTTTTCTGTTGGTAATAAATCTGAATAATTCTAAATTTTGCTTCGGCACCTTCCTTACTCATAGCATCGTTTGCCAACATAGTAAATTCATCCATAGCATCATCGAGTTTCCCCGTTTTATAGAATGACATAGCGGTATAATAATGTGCTTGTGCTTTTTGTGTAGGGGTCAGTTTGGCAGTCTTCAATAGATTAATAGCCGCTTGTCGCGACGAATCATAATTTCCCAATTTGTAATTTATCTCCATCATACCAAATAATGCCTTAGAGATATTTGTCTTTAATTCTGCTCTATCATATAATTTCGTAAAATAAATCAGGGCTTTTTCCCAATCTTCCTTTTCGTAGGTCAAATCGCAAAGACGCACCAAAGCCAATTCGGTAAACTGTGATGGTGAATGATTCACCACATTTTCGTAATCGGTATATGCTTTATCTTTATCGCCTGTCTTCAAATAAGATTCGCCACGGTAAAAACTGGCACTTATAAAATATCTGCCATCAGGATACTTATCGATATATTTGTCAAACATTGAAATAGCTTCTGAGAATTTTCCTTCCATATATACTTTCTCGGCAGCGACATATGTCAACGAATCGGCCTCTGAGTCAGATAAGTATTTGCTCAACCCCTTTTTGTCCAAATAAGCAGAATAGTCTTCTATATTACCTTGATTTACATAAATGGTTTTTAATGCTTGCATTGCTTCGTTAAAATAGGGCGTTCCCTTATAGTTATCAATAACATATTGATATTGAGTCCGTGAGTCATCGTATTTGCTCATATTAAAATAAATCAGCCCAAGCATAACATGTGCATTCGGCACATAAGGACTTTTTCCGTAATCATCAATCAGTTGCGTAAGGTCGGTTACAGCCATTTCGTTTTCGGAAATATTCATATAAGCATTACCGCGTTCAAACAAGGCATCGTCAACATAAGCCGATTTGGGATAGTCGTTTATCAATTTTGAAAGCATTATAATCTTCTCATTGTATTTACTTTCTAATCCGTCACAAACTGCTGTCTGATAAAGGGCATAATCCACATCGAACTTACCTGAGTTAATTGTTTTTCCGTAATAATCCGTAGCATAATCAAATTTACGGGACACAAAATAACAATCACCTATGCGGTTATTGGCATCGTCCAGCATTTTGGAATCACCTTTATCCGCAGCCATATCAGCATATTTGCGGAACCACTTAATAGCATCACCATATTTATCCATTTTAAAATAACAGTAAGCGATATCATAATGAGCCACAGGATATTCCGGTTTGTCATAAGCACCAGAAGTCAATACAAATTCGTTGTAATATTTAAGTGCATCACTGAAGCGTTTCAGCCGGTAATAACTCTCAGCTTTCCAAAAAATGGCTTCTGCCTTAATATTTTTATCCGCTTTGGAATTATTCAACGACTTATCGAATAAAGTAATAGCTTGTTCGTATTTTCCATCTTTGAACAACTCTATGCCACGAAAAAAAGCAATCCGCTGATAAATTTCGCGAACATCCTCTCTAACATTTTTGATATTTTCCAGTGCCTCCAGTGCGGCTTTGTAATTTTTAGAAGAATACAACACTCTGCCGAGATAATCATACGCTTCATCAATATTATCGGATTTAGGATATGCCTTAATAAAATCTGTAAAAGCATTAATTGCCTGATCAAAAGGTGAAAATGATAACTCGTAGGTCAGCTTAGCATAGTTGAACATTGACTCTTCTTTCAGGTCAGGATAAAAATCATATTTGCTTGCAGCATAGAAAGCATTCAGGGCTTTTGTTTTATCATTGGTTCGCAAATAGCAATCTGCCAATAGATAATTGGCATTCTGCGAAATAGAATCTTTTTCGGCGGTTACCTTTTCAAAATTTTTGGTCGCTTCTTTGAAATTATTTACTTTGTAATTAAGAAATCCCATTTCAAAAAAGTCACTTCTATTAAGGTTTTCTTTCGGTGTCAACTCAAAATATTTCTTAAGATATGGCAATGCCTCTTTATACTTCCGAAGCCGGAAATATGATTCGGCAATGACACGGGAAATCTCCGGAATTCTTTTTGTCCCGGCAGAATCTAACAGCGGTAGTGCATATTTTATCACCTCATCGTATTTACCTTGCAGGTATAAAATCTGAGAAATGTAATATGGCACAAAGGAACTAAACAAATCATTGTCTTTCAGCTCATCGAACCCCTCCAATGCCGTTGCATAGTTTTTATTGAAATACTGAATATGTGAATAAAAATATTTTGCCGGAATGGAATATTTTGTTTGAGCATCTTTGATTTCTCCAAGCATTTTAGCCGCAGTCTCATAGTCTTCCTTTACAAATGCCGAATGCCCATACTTAAAATAATATTCTGCCAGCTCTTCATTGTTTAGCCCGTCGGTATCAACTTTTTTTAGCCATTTTATTGTCGGTCCGTATTTTTGTTGACGGTATTTGAATCTTGCCAATTGGAAATAAGCGGAATTTAGCCGTGGACTCTCAGGATGGTTATCAATAAATGAGGTTATTTGATATTCCGCATCGTTATTAAACAGTTCCAAAGCACAAATAGCTGAATAATATTCTGCATCTGTTTTGATATCGGAATCAGCATCACCGTAAGAACGAATCAGTTCTCTGAAAGACTGCTGGGCAGAGCCATACATCTTTTTATTGAACAAATCAACTGAAGCTTTAAACTTTCCGTCTTTGTCAGTATAGTCAACTGTTTTCTGACTGTAACCCATTGAAGCCAATGATAGAAATAATAACGAAAAAATTAAAACCGTTTGTCTTCGAAACATCATAACTATTTTATATTCACATTTTTAAACAAAAAAGTAATTATTACCAAAATACTTTTCTAAATTGTGTAAATTTACAGAGAAAACAGTGTATGCAATCAAGTGAAAAAAAAATTAATTAACAATTCGTTGTTGATTAATTTAAGGGGAATTTTTGAAAGGCAATACATACCCACCCCCTTAGTATATACCCGTCTCGCCTGAGGCGAGAGGTATCTCATTCTGCGGAGCACATGACTAAAAAAAGGTTGTCACCATGAACTTGCTTGTCCTCGAAACTTGATTTCGGGGTTTCAGAGTCTCAAGGGTTGAGATTCCGAAATAAATTCGGAATGACGGTCGCTAATAGTTTCGAAAACAGGCAAGTTGGGCATGTTCGATATAATTTTTTGTGTAGTTTCATAGGTTGATATTCCCAATCAAGTTGGGAATGTACTAAGAAAAGAGCAGTACATACCCGTGCATTTGTCCTCGAGCTTGCTCGGGAAACGGGTATCTCTTCCTGTTTAGCAATTGGACTGAGATTTCGGAACCCCGAAAAAAGTTTTGAGGGCATTCAGTTCAAAATGACACACGGGTTTTCGAGTCTATACTTGCAGGAATGAGTAACTTTTTTTACAGTTTTCAGTTTATTTAACTTTTCTTTAAATATTTAACAATTATCTTTGCGGCTGTGAAAAACCATAGAATAAAATACCGGCGTTTACTTTCCCTTGTGGGCATTGTGTTGCTGCTGTTTCCTTTGGTGTTTCAGACAACCCATGTTATTACGGTTCATCACGAACATTTTTTTTGCCACGCCAAATACACGCATCACCTGCACCAGTACCACAAAAATTGTCCTATCGAAAAATTCAAATATTTTTCATTTATTGACTCGGCATTGCATTTTGTAACCGAAAAGCCATTTTCACTAAAGACACACCATTTTTCATTCTATACATTTCATTTCGTTAACCATTTATTAAAGCTTTCAACACTGAGGGCACCACCAACCAAATTCATTTAGATTTCTATTTTTTGGTAACAAAAGAATCATTCCGAGCCGTCATGTCCTTTCGTCATCCCGAACTTGTTTCGGGATCTATTTGATTGAAACCCTGTCCAAAGTACCGAAGGTATCCCTTTGGGAGACTCCTTGGGAGAAATAAATTCAGGGTGACGGAAGCACGAAAAACTAAACCAAATTCAGGATGACGATTGTTGGATAACAAGTTTAGGATAAAATTCCCCTTAAAGTTATCAATCTACGAACACAATTCGAAAAAACAAAGAAAAGTAACAGTAGAACAAAATTTAATAAATAAAAATAAACAATTTAAAAATCAAATAAATGAAGACCATTAGTTTAACAATTATTTTAATCATAATTAATCTTGCTATGCTGCAGGCACAAAACAGTATAGAAGGTAAAATTACCGATAGCAAGACAAAAAAGTCCATCGAAGGTGTCAATATTTTTGTTCTCACCAATCAAACGGGAGCCATTAGCGATGCCGACGGACATTATGTTTTGTCCAACCTGCCGAAAAAAGGAAAGGTCAAACTGCAATTTTCATTTATCGGCTACAAAACCATATTGAAAATCATTTCCTTGAACAGCAATAAACAAACTTTGGATATTGCAATGACACCGACAGTTTTACAAGCCGAAGAAGTGGTGGTTTCCGGTGGTACTTACAGCACACAGCACGAAAACGCTATCAGCATCGAAAGTATTTCGCCCAAGCAACTGGAAGCAAGCGGAACCCCATCAATGATGGAAGCACTTGCCGCCCGGCCGGGACTGGACATGATTGCCAAAAGCCCCGGGGTTGCCAAGCCCGTTATCCGCGGTTTGTCTATGACCAATATCTTGATGTTGAACAACGGCGTAAAACTGGAAAATTACCAGTTTTCCGAAAATCACCCGTTTATTATTGACGAATACGGTATCGACAAGGTAGAATTTATCAAAGGACCTGCCTCTATTCTTTACGGCTCCGATGCCGTTGGCGGTGTTATCAACTTCGTGAAAGAAAAACCGGCAACCTACAACACTGTGAGCGGCGATTTTCATCAGCAGTTTCACAGCAACACCACAGGATGGGTAACCAATCTCGGTGTCAAAGGCAACCATAACAATATTTTATGGGGTGTGCGTGCCGGCATTAAGTCGCACAAAGACTTTAAAGACGGCAGTAACAGAATTGTTCCCAACAGCCGTTTCAACGAAGAATCGGCAAAAGCCAATGCAGGCATTATCCGTCCGTTCGGCAGTTTTAAACTGTATTACGATTACAATCACGACCGGTTTGGAATGACCTTGCCGCCTGCATTGTCGCTGGTAAACACCCAACACCGCTCCAACAAATATTGGTACCAAAATCTTTATAACCATTTGCTTTCGTCACGAAATAAATTATTCCTCGGCAGGCAACAAATAGACATCAACGCCGCTTATCAAAACAACCACCGGCAACTGATTGCCTCGCCGCAAATGCCGGCAGATACGATGGTAGATATGGTTTTACAAACGCTATCATACGAAATAAAAACAGCATTCCCCGGAAAAAATAATAACAGCTTAACCATTGGTATTCAAGGAGATTACAGAAAAAATACAAACAGTACCGCTCCCGTTCACATTGTTCCGAATGCAACGATTGGCGATTTGGGATTTGTCGGGCTGTGGCAAAACAAAATTCTGTCGAAACTGAATGCACAAGCAGGATTACGGTATGACATCCGTAAAATCAATATTCCGGCACAGTCATACGACAATGTCAACGCTTATGACAGTTCCATTGCATTTCCAATGGAAAACCAGTATCAAAATGTAAGCTTTTCCGGTGGCATCACCTACAACTTTACCAAACTGTGGTTACTTCGTTTCAATGTAGCATCAGCTTTCCGTTCTCCCAATTTAGCAGAGCTGACACAGAACGGGTTGCATTCACTGCGTTACGAAATAGGCAACCCTAAAATGTTGCCGCAACGAAACTACGAAACCGATTTGGGACTACACTATCACGGCACACACCTGTCGGCAGAAATTTCGCCGTTTTATAATCGCATCAACAACTATATTTACCTGTCGCCAACGAATGATTCTACCACTGACGGATACCGTATTTACCGCTACGGACAAACTAATGCCATAATTTACGGCGGTGAGATTTCAGGTAATTATGCCACAGGCAATTTAAAAACCGGCTTAACTTATTCTTATCTCGTAGGTATTCAAGATAATGGAAATTACCTGCCTTTTATTCCACAAAACAAACTGCGACTGAATATAAAATATCAATTTAAGAAATTGGGATTTTTGCAAAAACCGTTTTTAGGGGCAAACATTTTACTGGCGGATAAACAAAATCATCCATCAATTTTTGAAACGGAAACTGCCGGTTATTATCTTGTCAATCTTGCGATAGGAAGTAATATTACTATCAAAAAAACGGATTTAAACTGGTCGGTTCAGGTCAGCAATTTACTGAACGAACAATACTACGACCACTTGTCAACCCTGAAAGATGTGGGCTTTTATAATATGGGACGGAATGTCAGCATAACAGTTTCAATGCCGTTCTAGTTAAAATTTATAAGAAAAGCCGACTCCCAACACTTCTTTAAACTGTGTTCTAACGCCTTCACCATCCATTACACCATCGTTATCTCTATCCACAGCAACCTTAGTATCATCATCGTACAATAGCGTGGTTGTAATATTCATCGTGATCCATTTACTAACTTTTACCTCAAGTAGAGTTTCCCAATTTATATCAATATTTTGTGGATTGTGAAGATAGTTAGAGAACAAATCCAACTTGGTTTGAAACGAAATATTTTTTTGGATATTCTTTTTATAAAAAACACGAACATAACCACCGTATTCCACTCTTACCGTTTGCCCTGAGTCCACACCAAAAGCACCGGCATCAGATAAATCTTTATCGTTAACAATTGTGATTTTTGATGTAAAAGGTGCAATAAAAGCACTAAAATTTCCTGATGGTTTATAGTCCATACCAATAGCTCCCACCACATAACCCGGTGCTAAGAAATTAGATATTTTGTTAGAATCATTAGGATAATTATAGCCCGGAGTCATCTGGCTTTTAAAGCTTAACAATGCAGAATAGTACCAGTGCTTACTTGCTTTCCTGCCGTATTTGGACATTAACTCAATTTTATCATCTGTTTTCATCCAATCGCCTTCTTTGCCCTGTTTCAAAATACCGTAACCCAAATCGAACCGGTTTTCCCAACTGGTATTTCCTTTCAGATAGTTAGCATATAAATTAACAAAACCATTAACCGAGATAGAATTTTGACCACCTGCCGCCCAGTTTGTCAATGAGACTTGACTAAAAGTAATCGCAATCATACCACCCGTTTTCCATCCTTCAACGGTATCGGTATTTTGTTCTTTTAAAGCTTCTTCGGTATCAGTAACCTGCGAAAACAACGGCATCGAAATTACCCATACCAAACCTAAAATAATTAATTTCTTCATTGTTTTTAATTTGCTTTAATTCACAAGTTGCAAAAATACAATAGTTTATTCAACACCCAGCATTTTCAAAAAATCATCTTCCGAAATGATAGGAATATTCAGTTTTTTGGCTTTTTCCAGTTTTGCGGGTCCCATATTCTCGCCGGCAAGCAGATAATCTGTTTTTGCTGACAGAGAGCTGACATTTTTGCCGCCGTTTTGTTCTATCATCTTTTTCAGTTCCTCACGCGAATGATTGGCAAACACACCGGAGATTACGAATTTCTTATTGTTTAAAATATTTTTTGTCTGTTGATTTTCATCCAATTCAAACTGCAACGGATATTGTTTCAGACGGGCAATGAGTTTCAGATTTTCTGGATTGTTGAAATATTCTACTACACTTTTGGCAATGGTTTCACCTATTTCGTGAACTTCTTGTAGTTGGTCGTAAGATGCGACCATTAAATTATCCAACGATTTAAAATATTTTGCCAGTGTCTTGGCAACAGTCTCACCTACAAACCGGATACCCAAACCAAAAAGCAACCTTTCAAAAGGCACTGCATACGATTTTTTGATACTGTCAATAATATTTTGGGCTGATTTCTCGGCAAATCGTTCCAAATTCAGTAAATCGTTATATTGTAATTGGTATAGGTCGGCAATATTTTTTACCAGTCCTTTTTCGTAAAGCATTTCAACAATCTCATCGCCAAGTCCATCAATATCCATTGCCTTGCGTGAGACAAAATGCAGGATTTTGCCGACGATCTGTGGCTTACATCCCGTTTCGTTCGGACAATAATGGCGAGCTTCGTTTTCTTTTTTTACCAAAGGCGTTCCGCACTCAGGACAAGTCGTGATAAAAGCAACGGGCTTAGCATCTTTCGGTCGCTGTGCCTCATCCACATCCACAATCTTGGGAATAATCTCACCACCTTTTTCTACAAATACTATATCGCCTTCGTGTAAACCAAGCTGATTTATTTGGTCTTCGTTGTGCAATGATGCTCGTCGAACTGTAGTACCAGACAACTGAACCGGCTCTAAGTTGGCTACCGGCGTTACGGCACCGGTGCGTCCCACCTGAAACGAAACAGACAACAATTTGGTTAATGCTCGTTCTGCTTTATATTTGTATGCTACCGCCCAACGGGGAAATTTAGCGGTAAAACCAAGCTCATCTTGTTGCCGCAAACTATCTACTTTTATTACAATGCCATCAATGTCGTAAGGCAACGATTTTCGTTTTTCTTCCCATTTGGTAATAAACTGCTTGACTTCGTCCAAATTCTTTGCCCTAAACATATATTCCGATATAGGCAATCCCCACGCTTTTGCCTTTTGCATTAGCTCATAATGAGAATCCAACGGATATCGTTCCATCGCAAAATAGTAGAAAAAGCAGATTAATCCCCGTTTTGCAACTTCCTCACTATTAAGCAATTTTAAACTTCCGGCAGCGGCATTCCGCGGGTTGGCAAACGGCTGTTCTCCTATTTCTTCGCGTTCGGCATTGAGCCGTTCAAAAGTCCGGTGCTCCATTAACACTTCGCCGCGAATCTCAAATTCGGCAGGATAGTCCAAACCCGAAAGTTGTAATGGAATTCCTTTTATTGTCTTTGCATTTTCCGTAATCACATCACCTTTTTTCCCATCGCCACGCGTAAGGGCACGAACCATTTTACCGTCTTTGTATAGCACATTAATAGATGCACCGTCAAATTTCAATTCGCAAGTATATGTTACCGTTTTAATGCCAAGTCCTTTTTTTACGCGGGCATCAAAATCATTCAGCTCGTCAACGGAATAGGTATTGCTCAACGAATACATCGAAAACCGGTGGGCAAACTGCATTCCCTCTTCCGAAGCCAAATCGCTGCCTACTTGTTTTGTCGGTGAATCGGGCAGAGCATATTGCGGGAAAGCCCCTTCCAACTGTTCCAGTTCTTTCAGCAGTTTATCATACTCAAAATCAGAAATAACGGGTTTATTCAGCACATAATAATTGTGATTGTGCTGTTTTAATTGTTTGCTTAGTTCCTCTATGCGTTGTTTTGCCGAATTAGCCATTAATATATTTATATTTCAAATAAATTCTGCCGGATTAATTTTAAACTGTAATACCGATTGCACATTCAATATAGTCCAATAAATTGTACTATTTTCATGTAGCATCGGCATTACACCAAATCTTTTTT
>JALTEO010000123.1 GCA_027073875.1 Bacteroidales bacterium | reverse complement strand
GGTCTTATGACGATGATAATAAAGCTGATGACCAATGGATTTATTTACCTGCGCTTAAAAAAGTGAAAAGAATTTCTAGCGATAGCAAAAGCGATTATTTTATGGGTTCCGATTTCACTTACGACGATTTAGGAGACCGTAAACTCGATGCCGACAAACACAAACTACTGCGCGAAGAAACTGTAAATGGTGTTAAATGTTATGTTGTTGAGAGTGTATCGAAAGATGAAGATTATATGTATTCAAAAACTATAACTTGGATTAGAAAAGACAACTTTGTTGGAATGAAAAAAGAATTTTATGACGAAGATGGAGAACTTTTAAAAGTTCTTACAATAAAAAAAGTAGAGAAAATATCAGGTTTTTGGATAATTACACAATCTGAAATGAAAAATATTCAGAAAAATCATAAAACAACAATACAATTAACTAATGTAAAAATTAATACAGGTGTACCTGCATCAAAATTTACTGAGAGAATGATGATGCGTGGAATGTAATATTTTAACTATAAATTTAACCAATGGACTGTCTCAAAAAATAAATTATTAAGTGTTATTGTAATCAGGAGCGAACTGTTAATTTGTTGGTATTTAACAAAATATGATTAGTAGGCTTTTTCACTTCGCTCTGAATAACGACTTTTGAGACAGTTCCCTAAAAGAAAATTTTAAAAATATGAAAACAAAAATAATAATATTAGTAATGTTGCTTATACCAAGCATTTACATTAGTGCACAAAATAAGGTAGATGTATCAGGATTTGCAAGAACCTACGAAGGAGTTACTGTTGATAGCGGTGATTTTGCAATAATTCAGCAGACATTAAACCTTAACTTTGAAAAGAAAGGCGAAAAAGTTGCGTTTAAGGCAAATCCTATGATTTATCTTTACAATGCTGATAGTATAAATTTTAGATTACGAGAAATTTATGCCGATATGTATTTCAAAAACTTTGATTTACGAATTGGAAAACAGCAAATTGTTTGGGGAAAAGCCGATGGCGTTTTTATTACAGATATTGTTTCTCCACTTAATTTAACCGAGTTTTTATTACCAGATTTCGACGAAATTAGAACAGGTGTAACTGCCGCAAAATTAGATTACTATATTGGTAATAGCACAATTGAATTGATTGGTATTCCGCAATTTACACCAACAACTCGCCCCAATGCTAATTCAATTTGGTATATACAACCGAAATTTCCTGCTCCAACAACATTTGATTGGAGCAAAAGCTCAATTAAGCCATCTCTTAAAAACAGCGAAATATTTGCAAAATGGTCAGCAATGACATCAAAAATTGATTTCGACCTTATGGGAGGATATACTTGGGACGACACCCCAACAATGCATGTGCAAAAACATTTTGCTATAGATACAACCACAATGCCACCAAGCCCCTACTTGCAAAGTTTAACTATTACACCTGAATATCATAGATTAAATGTGGCAGGAGGTTCTTTTAGTTCAGAAATCAAGGGCTTTATTTTACGAGGAGAAGCCGCATATTATAACGGTAAATATTTTCAAACCGAAGACCCTATGGCTAAAGATGCAATTATTCAAAAAGATTATTTAAACTATGTTGTTGGTCTTGATTTTAGTATTGGAAAAGTAAAAATGAGCGGTCAATTTATTCAAAAATACATAATAAACTACGACACAATGATGGTTGATAATGAAATAAATAATACAGCAACAATTATGGCTCGCTACGATATGTTGCGTGAGACTTTACACTTAGAACTATTTTCTTACATTGGTTTAACCGGCGAAGATGCTTTAATCAGACCTAAAATAACTTACGACTTTGATGATAGTTTTAACATTCTGCTTGGAGCAAATATTTTTGTAGGTGACAAAGATGGTATGTTCGGAAGATATCAAGACAACACAATGGTTTATACAAAAATAAAATATAGTTTTTAACGACTATAAATCTACTTGTGAGACCTTTGCAACAAAAAGAAACTGTTCATTGTGAGCATTTGCGAGAAATCTCGACCCAATAAAATACGAACATTCCCAACCTGCCTGCCCAAGTAAACTCGAAAACAAGTGTACGGGTATGTTGTTTTATTTCCCAACCGTTTTTTCTATCAAGTAATGATTTCTGTCGCTGGAGGAACGGGAAACCAATTCGCCGAGAAAACCGGCTAAAAATAATTGGACACCGAGAATAACCAAAACAAGTGCAATATAAAATAACGGTTGATCCGTGATTTCGCGAATAGTTAAATGATGTGCAAGACGATACAATTTTTCAACAATAAGCCAAACAGTAATACCTCCACCAAACAAAAACATCAATGTTCCCCAAATACCAAAAAAATGCATTGGTCTTTTCCCGAATCTTGTAATAAATACAACACTTAGCAAGTCTAAAAATCCATTAATAAATCGCTCCAATCCAAACTTGGAAACACCATATTGGCGGGCTCGGTGTTGGACAATTTTTTCACCTATTTTTTTGAATCCCGCTTGCTTTGCCAACACAGGAATATAGCGATGCATCTCACCGTACACCTCAACACTTTTTATCACCTCTTTGCGATAAGCTTTCAGCCCGCAATTAAAGTCGTGGAGTTTGATGTGTGAGATAATCCGTGTAACATAATTAAAAAATTTACTCGGGATAGTTTTAGAAATCGGGTCGTGGCGTTTCTTTTTCCATCCGGAAACCAAATCATATCCATCATCTTTTATCATATGGAACAGTTCGGGGATTTCATCGGGACTATCCTGAAGGTCGGCATCCATAGTAATTACCACATCGCCGCCGGCTTGTTCAAATCCGGAATACAGAGCCGCCGACTTACCGTAATTACGCCGGAATTTTATGCCTTTGACATTTGGGTTCTTTCCCGATAAATCTTCAATTACCTGCCACGAATTATCATTACTGCCATCATCAACAAAAATAATTTCGTATGACAGATTTTCTTTTTCAACAACGCGTTTTATCCAGTCATGAAGTTCTGGTAACGATTCGTCCTCGTTGTATAGCGGTATAATGATAGATAAGTCCATTAAACAGTTATTTCGCCTCCGTCAATTTCCATCTGGTTCTCTTTTCTGATAAAAAAAGCGATGATTAATGCCAAAAGAAAACTCCAAAAAGAGAATGAGAAGATAGTCCCAAATGCAATCATACCTGGGCTTATCATTTTCATTGACATATCAATTTGACTCTCCGGTATTCCTTTGTCAATTAATTTTTGTTCTGTTAGAATTTTCATTTGTTCTAATATTGACGGATCAATATATTTCATAAAAACATAAATATAAAAAGACAATAAAATACCACCAAATAAACCTATCAGGAAAGAAGAACCTAATGCTCTACCATATTTTATATAACCCCCTAAATGTTTATCTCTGAGATTTTTACTGCCAATAAATACCAAAATAGCCATTACCACATAATTCAGAACACCAAGAACAGAAGATTCCTGCATATTCAAAATATAGCCAATAACGGACAATAAAATGAGGATTAATCCTAAAATGGCACCATAATTCATGGAATTACGCCAAATGATATTTTTATTTTCCATGTCGTGAAATTTTGGTGTAAAAATAGGAAATTTATTCTATTTCAAAACAAATTACGATTTAATACCGATTGTACATTCAATATAGTCCAACAAATTGTACTATTTTCATGTAGCATCGGCATTATACCAAATCTTTTTAGACCAACTAAAATTTGTTTTGGTTTAACATTACCAGCGTGCAGTTTTCTACAACCTCAATACCTTGTTCTAATGCCATTTTCTTAAAGGTGCGGTTTTCGGTTCCGGGATTAAAAATTATTCGAGCAGGATTTAAAGAAAAAATGTAATCGTAAAATGTTTCTTGTGCCACAGGATTTATATAAATTGTTACGGTATAAATATCATCAATCACAGGGCGATGTGTGAAAATAGAAACATCTTCAACCTGCCCTTCCCGTAAGCCAATGGCTACCACAGGATATCCTTTTTGCCGTAATAGGCGAATTGCCATATTTGAATACCTCGAAAGTTTTGTACTGGCTCCTATGACAAGCGTTTTTCCCATTTGTTTGTTTTTAGTTCATGAAGTTTGTAAAACTGAAAATTCATAAAGTGAGACCTTTGCAAAACACAAAAGAAACTGTCTTTCTGAGCAAAGCGAAGAATCTCAACACATTAAACAACAATTATTTATAGATTCTTCACAAGCTCTTTCGCTTTGCTCAAGATGACATTTTTCAGAATGACAAAATCAGAAGTTTTGCAAAGTTCTTAAAGTAAAAAATTTTTATTACTTCATTGTTCCATTATCGCATTATTCATTTGTAATTCGTAATTCGTAATTGATATTTACAAGGATTCTTTTTTTACAACCAAAACAGTTGCCATAGCACAAATGCCTTCTTCTCTGCCAACAAAACCTAATTTCTCGGTAGTAGTCGCTTTTATTGAAATATCTTCAACAGAAATTTTCAAAATTTTTGCTAAAACAGTTTTCATTTGTGGGATATAATCAGCTATTTTCGGCTTTTGGGCACAAACAGTGCAATCAATATTACCAATGGCATATCCTTTTTTATTTATCAGCAATAAAGTTTCGTTTAGAAGTAGCTTGCTGTCGATATCCTTAAATTTAGGGTCGGTATCAGGGAAATGTTGCCCGATATCACCTAAATTAACAGCACCGAGCAACCCGTCACAAATGGCATGAATCAACACATCTGCATCGGAATGTCCCAAAAGACCTTTATTAAATGGAATTTCAACACCACCCAATATTAACGGTCGTCCTTCAACCAATTGGTGAACATCAAGACCCGAACCAATCCGGATATTATTCACTTTTAGGGGTATTTTCTTTTTCGAGTCCGGCAAAATTAAACAGTAACGAAAATCGTAAAGTATTTTCTAATGGGTTTTGTTGATAAGTAGGAATCAAATAAGAAAAATCCAGTCCGAATACATTTAAACGGAGACCTAATCCTACGGTAAAAAACTCGCGATTTCCTTTGGTTGGATTTTCGTGAAAATAACCGGCACGAACGGCAAATTGTTTAGCATACCAATATTCAACGCCGATTGAATAATTAAATTCACGGATTTCTTCCCGCATCACACTTCTGTCATCAGGATTTAGTGGGTCGGCAGCTACGCCCGGAGCATCATAAAAAGATTGAAATATTCCAACAGGAACAGACACATTCGGATCTTTCCCATAATGAATTATTTGTTCACCATTTGTCACAACATGACCATCTTCTGTCGTATCACCGGGCTCATAATAAACCGGTGGTGTAGGAACCAGGAGTTTTTCTACTTGTCCGGTAACAGCAACAGTATTATATTCATCTAAATCAACACTTAGTCCTGTACCAAGTTTCATTGTGGTAGGAATAAAATTTTTCTCGTCATTACTGGTATAAGAAATTTTTGAACCAATATTTGAGATATTTACCCCCCATGTAAAAATAGCATCTTTTTTATTCAATTCAATTGGCTTATGATAATAAACAGCTACATCGGCAGCGACAGCATTTCCCGGATGAGTACTTGTAGATTGAACAAATTGACCACCTGTAAGATTTGAATAAATATACCGCATAGCAACAGCACCGGAAAGATTTCTTGTGTATAAACGGGAATAAGCTAAATCAATAGCAAATTCATTTGGATTGAATTGTCCGGTAACATTACCAACAATATCGGTAAAAGTAATATTTCCCAACGAAAAATAACGCAACGAAGCACTAACAACCTGTTTATCACCAAATTTTTTATAGCCGGATAAATAAGCAAGATTGATATCATTAATTAATTTACGAAGCCATGGCGTATAAGAAATACTCATTCCCACATCTTTATCCATAAATATGTATTTAGCAGGGTTGTGATGTTGTGAATTGGCATCGGGAAGTGTAGCAACACCGGCATCGCCCATAGCACCGGAACGAGAGTCAACAGCAATGGTTAAAAATGGAACTGCAGTAGTAATTGTATTAACTTCACCCGTTAACTGTCCTGTGGTTATCTGTGCAAATGATAATTGACTTGTTAGCAACAGTATTCCCGGAATTAAAAATTTTATTTTCATCGTGTTTTCAAAATTAAAGTGCAAATATAAGAAACTTGATTAATTCAAAATTATTATCTTATAATAACTAATTTATTACTTTTCTGAACTATACTACCATCATTAAGTTTTATTATAATTTTATAGGGATATATACCCTGAGGCAATATTGCTCCACTTTCTGTTTTACCATCCCATACAATAGGACCACTTCTATAACCGTCAGGATAAATCGTTTGTTTAATTCTCTTAACAGTTCTTCCCATAATATCATAAATTTCAAGAGAAACCGATAATTCTTCTTCTGCCTGATTATGATCGAAATAAAAATTAGTTGACTCAGAAAAAGGATTTGGGTAGTTAAAGATATTTTCTACTACAAAATCAGAAGATTTAATTACCTCAAACGAAATATCTTGTTCCGAAGAGTTATTCATTACATCCCACACTTTGAATGTAATCGTATGAAATCCCTCAGTTAAATTATTAAAATAATAAACTACCTTACCTTTCTGATAATTATCCAAATCAGATTCGTAAAATTCATTTAATACAATAGCTTCGGCAGAGTTACCGTCTAATATAGCTGTAATATCGTGCCCTATCCCATTGCCAACAGTATTAATTCCCGTTGAGTCAGAAACATAAGCAATTAAAACAGGTGATTCATTTGTAATACCACCATCCTGAAAATCAGTAGTATTAATGTATAATGAAATATCAGGACCTTCATCGTCATAAATCGGATTAATGGCAGTACCACCTACTAAGACAGTATCATCATATCCTAAAGCATCTTCGGTGCTATCGTTGGCATAAAGACTTATTTTCCCAAATCCATTTTTATAAGAAATATCTTTGGGGACAATAAATGAGAAAGAGAAATTGCCATTTTTAACACTTGCTTTCCCACGGTAAATAATTTTATTCTGAACACTAAATTTAAAGGGAGGAGAAGCACTTCCATCATTGCTGAGCGTTGTTATCGTATCCCGTTTATCAAAAATAGTAGGATAAATAATGCCGTTAAAGTTGGTAAGTTTCTGATTATAGTCATCTTGAATTTCACCACTAATAGTTACTTTTGTCATAGGAACCAAGGTGTCAGGAATATTTGTTGCCACAATATGGTAACGGGGATATGCCAATTTCATAGCAGGGTCACCTAATAATGAGAAATTTCGTTTATTTGTATTAGGACCGGAAGCAATTTTGGCTAACCGTACTAAATCACCAAGCCGGTTGTTATAATTGTTTGCAAAAACATAATCATAAAATGCTTTATTCAAAGTAAAATTCGGTCCCGCATAAACTAGTCGTGTTGTGGTTAGCAATCCTATACCACCACCTTTAGGGTTTAACAGAACGCTCTCACCCGCAGATGTGTATTCAAAATCATCATAACGGCTAAATTCACAAGAAGCTGTAACAAATAAAGGTAAATTATCAAAATTACTCCATTGTTTGATACCATCAATCGTAATCACATATTCTGCCGACAGACCTCTTTCTCCACCATGACCTGTGTAATTCATTATTAAACATCCTTTTTTCATCCGGTTGTCAATAGCTTCCTTAGCATCCGGATAAGACTCTCCCGAAGGCGTGGAAACTTGCTCATACGCATCCAAATAAATCTTATCAATATTAAATTCGGGGTGTGTCGTATCTACTTGTGTAGCTAAATTATTGGCTTGCCCGATATGTAAATTGTCATCCTCATCGTCAGCAATAAAAGTTACAACACTCCGCCAGTCACCCATTGTTGAAGGGTCATAATAATGTTTAATTTTGTTTAGAACGGCATCGGCTTCAGTCTGGTTTCTTACCGGTAATCGTCCAATACCAATATCTAAATACCCCACACTTCCACCCTCACCGGGGTCTAGTAAACCATAAAAATCGTCAGTAACATAAGAACCTGTTTTTGTTAAAGAATTGGCAGACTGATAAGTTAAGATAAGATTAGAGTTGGCAGCAGAATTGGTTTTATTATCGTATGATCCGTCACCATATAATAATAAGTATTTAAAATCCGAACTTCTTTCGTAAAACATTCTTGCCATATTTCTAATCGCACCGACATCCGGCGTGCCGGAAGAAAACTCATTATAAATTTGTTCATTTGTAAAGACACCAACATTTAAATGATCCTTATCTCTGTGTAATTGTGCAAGCTCCTCTGCTTGTGTTTTAAATTCATCGGGAGTAACTATTATTAAGTTTAGATCCCGAACTTGATGTAAATTCTGATTAGCAACCTTTTTCACAAACGAAGGAGAAAGAAATCCTGAAAAGTCAAAAGCCACAAACTGTTTCACCGGAAGAGAATCTGTATGTGTTTTAAACGCTTTGATATTACTTCCTGCATCATATAAATTTTCGACAACAGGATTAAGTGGGTCGGTCACATCCCATACTGTCATTGCACTATTTGCATTACTAATCCGAAATTCTGCAATATTATTTGTACCAATTGTCAAAGGATTTCTAAACCCCATTTGTCCTCCCGAAAATGAAAGTTTCCGGTGAGCATTAATACAAATATAATCAAGCCATCCTTTGGAAGAATAGTCAGGGTAATTATAGGTAATATTAAAATTAAGTGATGAAGAACTCGCACCATAATTAAATAATTCTGTCAAATAATGGGCATAATTGCCTGTAAAGTCTGTCAGATTAACAGCACCAATTGTACTTGTTTTCACCATTTCACCGTTTATTTTTGTTGTAAAAGTTGTAGAAGACGAAGAACGGGCAACTAGTCCCATTTTAACCTTAACTGAATCCGATGTAATTAAACTTGGGAACGAAAATAAAAAACTATAATTATTAATTCTATAGTCAAATGCTTCGCCATACCATTGTTGCCCTGAATGAATTAAATTAACAACATTTTTTTCATGAAAGGTGTAATCTACAAAAGAATTTATTGTATGAGTAGCAGGCAAAGATATGGGAGAATTATTCTGTATTTCTTTGGGCTGTCCATTATTACAAGTTACAAAATAATAAGCATAATCTGAATAATAATGAACTTTTTGCGTAAAAAAATCATCCGTTGAATCATATGTCCAACTGGTTGGTCCCTGAGCATAAAATAAAATATAATCACCGGAATTAAAAACGCCATCACTACCTTTATTAACATAGATAGCTATTTCCGGTAAATCATCATAAGTTTTCGTGGAATTTGATATGGGCAACATACCACCTCCATAGCCAAACACCCTTACCGATGAAGGACTTTGAAATCCCATAGCAACTAAATCGTCATAGGAAAGTTTATAAACACCATCCTGTGAAATTTTAATTTTAGCCCAATCTCCTGACTTAAGCACAGATGAGTTTGTGAAATTTTTAGGTGGAGGAAGATTTATCATTCGACCGGGAGATAAAATAATTTTGAATGCCGTAATTCTAATAAATTGGTTGCCGGAAATATGAAGAATAGGGATAAAATCAATATTTTGATAAGTTTTTTTTGCAGAGATAAAAAGTTTTGTTGTGAATAAAATGGTGTCAGAAAAATTTTCAGAAACAGAATCTAACGAAAAAGTATCTCCTTTGAGCACTAAAATCTGCACATTGTAAAAAAAAATTTTTTTAAGTAAAAAGTTCTCTGTATAATGTGGAATCTGTGGTGTTTTTGTCTCAAAAACTGCATTTTCAAAAGAATAAATATCTTTATTAATATTTTGAAAATAAGTCTGTTTCCATTGTATATTTCTCGTTTCCGTAACCGACTGCGAAAAAGAAGTCAAGACCACAAACAAAGAAAG
>JALTEO010000122.1 GCA_027073875.1 Bacteroidales bacterium | reverse complement strand
AAGATACTGCTATTCAGTATCTTAAACAAATTAGCATGCTGCTTTTTATTGAATTTTAGAAAGTTATTAACTTGCGAAAGTTAAGTAAATTAAATTATAACGGAAGTTCATTACCAAAAATAGCGTAAGTCTTTATTGAATTTTAGAGTGTTTGTAATTTTGCTAAATTTAAGTAATTACAAAAAAATATCATAATTTTTTCACTTGATAACATTGCTAAAACAATAACTCTTTCAGATTTATACCGTAAGCACAATCAAAATGTCCTTCGGGACACGCTTTTTTGCCGTGTAAACCACAAGGGCGACACGGTAAATTTTTATCTGTTTCAACTGTCTTGGAGTTAGTAGATAACGGACCAAAACCAAATGCAGGAATTGTAGAGCAGAAAATCGCCGTAACAGGAGCATTCATTGCCGATGTTAAATGCAATGGTGCCGAATCATTCACAAAATTCATAGCGGCTTGCGACATCAGGGCTGCCGATTGTAACAAATTAATTTTTCCGGCAAGATTCTCAATCGTATGGCTTTCCACCATATTTTTAATTTCATTACACAAGATAATATCACCATCAGAACCAAGCAGATAAACCGTAAAATCTTTCGGTAAAAAACGATTGATAAATTCAACCCACCGTTCTTTGGGAAACTGTTTAGTAAACCATACCGATGCCGGAGCAATGGTAATAAACGGTTTTCTGATTTCAGGTAATGCCAAAAAATCATTTTCCGATGGATAAATCTTCGGTTTGGCAGGTTTATCATCCGTAAGATGTGCAATAAGTTCCTGATTTCGTTCTATCTCATGCTTTCCATTCTCTGTCGAAAAAATAAATTTCCTGTGGTAACAAAACGAAAACGGATTTTGCTTATATCCCGTTTTTTCTTCTGCCTTGGAACGCCATGTAACAAATCCTGACGAAGCAAATCGTTGTAAATTAACAACTAAATCGTATTTTGTTTGTCTTATCTCACGAATGATACGGAAAAGATTACGGTATTTTTTATTTTTTTTATTCCAGATAAAAATACGGTTGATATGCGGATTATTAGCTAAAATAATTTCGTTACCTTTCCGTAACATAAAATCAATTTCGGCATCGGGAAATGATTGTGCTAACTTTTCGATCAAAGCCGTAGCCAGAATAACATCACCGATAAAGGCAGGTTGTATAATCAGAAATCGCTTCATTTTACACCGCTACATCAAAATTGCGTAAAGCATCGTTCAGCGAAGTTTTTTTGTCGGTGCTTTCTTTGCGTTTACCAATGATTAAGGCACACGATACTTGGTATTCTCCGGCTGGAAAGCGTTTGGTATAGGTTCCGGGAATTACTACCGAGCGTTTCGGTACATATCCCTTATATTCAACAGATTCACTACCGGAAACATCAATAATTTTTGTTGATTGTGTCAATACCACATTAGCTCCAAGCACAGCTTCATCGTCCACATGAACACCTTCGACCACGATGGAACGCGAACCGATAAAGCAATTATCACCAATAATAACCGGTGCCGCTTGAACGGGCTCCAACACACCACCAATTCCTACACCACCACTTAAATGTACATTTTTCCCTATCTGGGCACAACTGCCAACGGTGGCCCAAGTATCTACCATGGTTCCCGAATCAACATAAGCACCAATATTGACATACGAAGGCATCATAATAACGCCCGGAGCCAAATAAGCCCCATAACGGGCAACAGCATGCGGCACCACACGGATACCCAGCTTATCGTAATTTCTTTTTAACGGAATTTTATCGTGAAATTCAAACGGTGGTATTTCCGTTTTTGTCATTTCCGCTATTTGGAAATATAAAAGGACTGCTTTTTTTGCCACTTCATTGACTTGCCATTTGTCGCCAATTTTTTCGGCAACACGGATTTCACCTTTGTCAAGTTTTGCAATGTAGGTCTCTACAGCATGGCGATATTGGTCATTGTCTTTCAGCGTTTTGTCTTCCCAAAATTTATTTATTAATTGTTCGTTGGTCTTCATTATTAGTTTTTAAAGTTAAAAGTTCGTAAAGTTTTTTAAATATTTTTTCCTGTCACCCCTCTGTAATCTCCTCCCGAACTGTGTTCGAGGATAAACCATCAAGGGGAGAAATTCATCCTTTGAGAGCTCGTCTAGAAATTATTTCGTCATTCCGAACTTGTTTCGGAATCTTTCTATTCATAAGATGCTGTCCAAAGGACTCCCTTGGAGAAATAAATTCAGCATGACATTTGTTTTTTATTTATCATTCGTAATTCCTAATTAAATTATGTATTGCAATTCAATCCTGTATGGTCTAATATAAAAGTCATTTTTCTATTTCTTCTAACAGTTTTCCTGCCAAGCTACTGGCACCAATGCGGAAGAGTTCCGGCGTAAGCCATTCGTCACCCAATACATCTTTTACAATCAGGTAGTAACCGATAGCCGTTTCGGCATCGGAAATACCACCGGCGGGCTTCAAACCGACTTTTTTACCCGTTCTGTCATAAAAATCTTTTATCGCCAGTGCCATTACATAAGCCGCCTCCGGTGTTGCCGACACAGGAATCTTGCCCGTAGAAGTTTTAATAAAATCGGCACCGCCTTCCATTGCCAACATCGAACCCAAATAAATCCTTTTGTAATCATCGTGATAGGCACCGGTTTCCAAAATCACTTTCAGGTGCTTTTTGCCAATAACCTCTTTCAATATGCGGATTTCACTCAATACTTTTTCGTATTGTCCCGACAAAAATTCTGCCAAGGGCAAAACAATATCTACCTCATCGGCACCTTTGTTTACGACCAATTCTACTTCGCCCATCTTTACCGAGATAAATGTTTGCGATGATGGGAAACTCGCCGCTACCACAACCGTTTTAACTGATGGTGCTTTGACTTCGCTGTGCACCAGTTCCGTAAACTTCGGATAAACACAAATACCTGCAACATTTGGGATATCTTTATTATTTTTCTCAAATTCATTTACCGGATTAATTAACTTTTTCCGAATATCATCATCAGTATCC
>JALTEO010000121.1 GCA_027073875.1 Bacteroidales bacterium | reverse complement strand
TTTTTTACTTCTTCGTTAGTTGCCGAAGGGGTAATCCCTAAGATTTTGTAAGGTGCATCGCTGTCGTCAATAAACATTGCTTTTATCGACTTAAAGTCACTGGGAGATATTAAGAAGTCGTTAGCAATTTGTTGAATTGCTGACAGTTCCGTTGGGTGTAGTTCGCCGTCGGCATTGGCAAGATTAAACAAAAAATTGATTAATTCAATCCGCGAAGAGTAGTTCATATTTTCCCGTATCTGTGTGGTAACTTCTCTCAGATTGATTTGTTTTTTTGTTAAATCACGCAGTAGCAATAACATTTCTTTTGCTTGTGCCTCGCCAAAATTTTGTACTAAAAAGCGTTTGACAAAGTTTAGTTCTGATTTCAGGATTTTACCGTCTGCCTTGATAACAACAGCCGTTAGCACCATTAAACTGGCAGTGAAATCATTTTGCCTGATTTGAGAACGGGAGAATTTATTGTGCGAAGAAGCATCTATTAAACTTCCGAGGGCAAATCCTAAAATACCGCCAATGGGTCCGAAAAATGCAAACCCTAATCCTCCTGATATCCAACGCGAATAGCCCATTTAGCTGATGTTTTTCAGTTGTTGATGAATGGTTAATACTTGTGGCAAAAGTAATTTTTTTTCATCATTGATTATTATAAAATCCGCAAATTTTTCTTTTTCCGTATCCGGCAATTGTGCCGCTATTTGTTTTTGAATTTCATTATCCGATAAATTATCCCGTGATTTAATTCGTTTGATTCTTAGTTCTTTGGGTGATGTTACTAATATTGTTTTATTTAATAACCGAAAAAGTTCTGTTTCAAAAAGCAGGGCAGATTCTTTCAAAACATAGGGAGTGCCTTTTTGTTGGTGGCACCATTCTTCAAAATCTGCCGTTACAAACGGATGCACTATCTTGTTGATTTTTTCTTTGCTTTTGGGATTTGAGAAAATGATTTTTCGTAGAAATTTTTTGTTGATTTTATTTGTCGGCAAATAAACCTGATTACCAAATTCGGCAATCATTGCGGATTTTAACTCTTGATTGGTGGTGTAAAGTAATTTTGCACGGCTGTCAGCGTAATAAACAGGAATGCCAAGATGTGAAAAAATGTTAGCCAAAAATGTTTTACCGGAACCAATACCACCTGTTAAGCCGACTTTAATCATTTTCTTTTTTTTGTTTTTGAGACAGCAGAAATGAAACTTTCTTTGGCGAGAATGAAATATCGAATGCTTCTTTGGGTGTCTCTTCTAAGACAATAGGGATTTTTGTGTCTTTAGAAAGTGTTATAGACGAAAAATTGGCAATGGCTTTAAACTGTTTTGGCAATATTTCCTTAAAATGGTCGAGTGTGGATTTATATCTTACTGAAATTTTATCGGGAATAAATTTAATGGAAAGACTATCGGGCATATTTTTAATTACAATAGGAACCTTGATAACGGATTCAGTATATTGTTGAACATTAAGAAATAGAACTACTTTATCTGCGGAGTAAGAAACCAGCTTGGTTTTTTTTAACGACAGTATTTTTTTTATGGGTTTGTCAAGTATTTTTAAATCGTATTGTTCGGTTTTGGCGACTTTCATTGTGTCAATAATTGCCTTTGGTCCTTTTGCTATTACATAATTTGGAGAAATTAATACTTTGTCGTGAACGACATATTGTTTTGCCAAACGATAAAGAATGTTTGCTTCTACCGGTAGCTTTTTTTTAATCATTGATGAAAATGTAAATGTAAGTGTTTTCGGAAAGATATCTTGAACGGTTACATTTGATGGAAATTTTTGTCTAAATTGATTCAATAGCGTTGTCGTCTGAAGATGGAAATGGTTTGAATGATTATGATTTGATATTTTGCTATAATCAATGATATAAGGAAAAATGAATCCTGAGAATTCATATTTAAGCAAGTCAAAACCATTTCCTGCAATTTGCAATTGAATATTCTCCGGAAGTTTTTCTACCAGTATTCTGTCTTTTGGCAGAGAAGTGAATTTTACCGGATAGCTTATGGTTGTAGTATATTCTTTACTGAGTGCAATAAGAAACCAAAAAACAGAAGATACCAATACAAAAACGAGAAAAATAATAAAGTTTTTCCGTGTCCTGAAACCAAGAAATTTCAGAATATCTTTAGATTTTTTTCTTGTTTTATTTTCCTCCAAGGAAAATTATCTTTTTTGTTCTAAGTCGGAAGCATCTCTTAAAATAGCACTTAAATCAACTTTTATTCTTGTTTCAGGTGCAATTTCAATTAATGCGTGAGTCTCTTTAATATCGGCAATCTTTCCGTAGATGCCACCGGTGGTAATAACTTTATCGCCTTTCTGAAGACTGGCTCTAAATTTTTTAACTTCTTTTTGTTTTTTTACCTGAGGTCGAATCATAAAGAAATAGAAAACGACGACGATAAGTACTAAGAAAAGAACAGACATCATTGGATTTTGTTTCTGTCCGTTGGCCGGTTGTGACATTAATATAACCGTGTTGATAAACTGTAACATAAGATTCAAGTTTTAATTAATAATTGTTATTGTTTTAATTCATTGGGAGTTACGACTTCTGCCATAATTTCCAAATAGGTTCTGTTGGGTTGAGTGTTGGCAAGAATAGTAATTGTTTTATGTTGCATACCTTGTTTTCCATCGCTACTGAATACGACTTCCAACTCTGCTTCTTCTCCGGGTTTCAGTGGTTCTTTGGAGTAGTTGGGAACGGTACAACCGCAAGTGGTGCTAACCGAAGAAATAATTAAATCTGTTTTGCCAACATTTTTGTATTTAAATGCGTGGGCAACCTTTTCGCCTTCGACTAATACGCCAAAATCGAAAGAAGTTTCCTCAAATTTAAACTTTGGTAACTTACTCTGATCTACTGTGGTATCATTGTCAGTAACAGGGTTCTCAATCATATCGGTAGAAATAAGATTTTCTCCTTTGCGGTTGTTTTGTTGTTGATTGTCCTGTTGTTGATTGTTACACGATATAGTAACAATGCCTAGAAATAGACTGATTGTAATGATT
>JALTEO010000120.1 GCA_027073875.1 Bacteroidales bacterium | reverse complement strand
AATATTCTTTCTCCTGTTGGCATTATAATCGGAGATGGTTCTATGACATTAACTATTTCGCTGTTATATTGAAAAGTAGAACTTTTCTTATCAGCATTCCATTCTGCCGTTCCTAATAATTGACCATACAACCTAACTTCTACTATCATGATGACTTTATTTTTTTAGATGCACGCTTTCTTTCTGATTTTAATTTTGCTTTTTCAAATTTTAATTTAAGTTCCAGGTTCTCTCCTATTCTAAATACCGATTCAAAATCTTTTATTCGATTTAATCTCATTAAAATCCTGATTAGACTTTCGACGGTAGTAGATTTTCCTTGTTCTATTAGACTAATTGTTGAAACACTTAATCCAACTTCTTCACTCAATTCTTTTTGAGTAAGGTTGTGTTGCAGCCGAATCTTTTTAAGCCTTTTGCCTATTTCTTTTAATATTTCCTGCTCTGTTAAAAACAACCAATTATCCATTTTGTTAAATTTAAATATTAAAATATGCGCAGTTAAATAACTAAAATTGATTTAACTCTCAAAAACACATGAGTTAATGCAAAGATAGTAAAAATATTATAACTATTAAAATATTAATAGATAAATACTAAAATCAGGCTTAACTATTAATATTACACCAGTTAAGTGTATTAGAAGTGATTTTTGGGCTTGTGCCTAACGGTTTGGCATATGAGGCGTTGGGCATTTTGAAACACCAAACTTTCAAGTTATTACGCTGTTTATTTAATGTTAAAATACTCATATTTAGTACTATCTGCCCAATTTTTTATATTGCGTGTTGGCAATTGGCTTTATTTCGTTCGTTTCAGTTTTGGAGGATTTTGTCGAGTATCAAAAACATCGGCAATTTTTATATATCCGTTTTGATTGTCTACAGAATAAATCAGTTTATAGTTTTTGAAAACTAAATATCGATATTCAGTTTCTCTTTGTTTTAATAATTCTTCTTTTTGTCCAATTAGTGGTGATTTTATTAACTTTTTTGGTTCGTTAATAATTTCTCTCACAAGTTTCTTGGCAACTCTTGTACTTGCTCTCTTTTCGTAATAATCATAAATTTTGTCAAGTTGAGTTTCGGCAAATTCAGACCAAATAATTTTCAAAACCATTATTCGTATTTGGCTAAAAGTTCAGAATTGCTTTTAAATCGGTTGTTCAGAAAATCTGATTCCGATTGGTCAATTCGTTTATTCAATTCGTCTTGAGTCATTGGTTCAAATATTCGGTCGTCCGTTGCTTTCATTTCTTTTCTTAATATTTTTTCAAGGCGAGAAATTATTTCCTCGCTTTGGACTTTAAGAAATTCTTGTACGAATTCTATTTTTCTTGATTGTAAATCCATAATAATTGACCTTTTTTTTTCAAAGATACGAAATTTTAAAATTCAGCATATATTTTTCTTTTTAACACGGCTTTTTCATCGTTTGTTGCCAACGGTTTGGCATATGGTTCGTGGCTGTTTTGGAGCACCAAGCTTTTATGCTTTCCGTGAATTTTATGTATACTTATAATGTTCATATTCAACGTTTAATCAGCCATATGTATTGTGTAGCCTGTGCTTTATTTTCTAAGTATTAAATTCATTTCAGATAGTTCTTGACCAATTTGGTGTATCCCGGTCAGGATTTTTGCGGTCTGATTGTCCGATGGTTTTTTATGTCCTTGAACGTATTGTGATAATAAAGTTGGGTTCATTCCAATTTTTTCGGCAAGATATTTCGAATTTAGGACTTTATAGTACTGAAAGAATTGTGCAAAGTCAATCTCAAATTTTAAATTCGTGCGCGAAATTTGATAATTGTCTTCAAAAAATAGTTGAGAGGCTTCATAAGCATTATTTATTAATTCAGGCACAGTTCTACCTGTCGTAAAAATTGGATATTCTTCAGAGTATGCAGAAAATCCGGTTTCGGTTTTCTCTACTATGATTTTTATTTTTTTCTTAAATGTTTTCATTGTGTCAAAATTTAAAGTTTAATTCCTGCATTTTTCAGAATTTTCTTTTCAAGTCCTCTTCCAACTTCTTGGCTTCCATGATTCGGAAAAATTATCATTCCGTTTTTATCGTCATGTTTCAATTTTATATGAGAACCTTTTTGTGAAATTGGATACCAACCATCTTTTTTTAATAGTCGAAATAATTCGGCACATTTCATTTGTTATTCCGTCAGTAAAATTTTACGCATAAGTAAATTAATATTTACTTTTATCCAAATTTAATTTTTGTGTATTTTTTGCATAGGTTACAACTGCATATATCTGCAATTGGACTCTATTTTTACTTATACCAAAAAATTTTTCAACATCAATCCTTCCCGCAATCGGTTGCGATAAAAAGGCAAGTAAATATTTTATCATATTTGCAATGTGTCGAGTTCAACAAAATTATTAACTTAAATATTTTTATCATGAGAAAAACAAACACAATTTGGTTATTAGTAGTAATGATGGCTCTTTCAAGTTCCGTTTTTGCTCAAGTAACCATTAAGGGTAGAATTACCGACAAAAATTCAAATCCCATTATAGGTGCTACCGTAAGTGCCAAAAGCAGCAATGGGAATATGGTTGGAGCGATGGTCGATTTAAAGGGTAACTATCAATTAAGGGTCAATCAGAATGCCCCTTTTGAGCTGAAAGCGTCCAGTATGGGTTATTCTGCTGTCACCAAAACCGTATCTAAATTATCCGGTGAAGTAACAGTGGATTTTGTGCTCTCAGAAGATGATTTAGACCTGGATGAAGTAGTGGTTACCGGTGTTGTAAACAGCGGTAAAAAACTTACATCAAGTGTTTCGGTTTCAACATTGAAAATGGCAACCGTTGAACTTTCTGCTCCACGGACAACGGCTGAAATTTTCCGCACTATTCCCGGTATTCGCTCTGAAGCATCAGGTGGAGACGGAAATACTAACATTACAGCTAGGGGGGTACCTATCTCAGCCGGCGGGGCCAAATATTTACAATTGCAAGAAGACGGGTTGCCTATCTTATTATATGGAGACATCGCCTTTGCAAC
>JALTEO010000119.1 GCA_027073875.1 Bacteroidales bacterium | reverse complement strand
ATGGAACGAATTCAGAAGTAAGCTTGAATTAATTTAAAATATATGATATTTCCACATACCTATTCTCTGAAAGAAATTGCTGACATCATTAACGGAAAAATAATTGGCGATGCAAATTTTCAAGTAACCGGTATCAACGAGATTCATAAAGTTACTCCCGGCGATATTACCTTTGTTGATCACCCGAAATATTACAAAAAAGCATTAAACTCAGCAGCCACAACCATTATCATTAATAAAGAAATGGAACCGCCCGAGGGAAAAGCACTTATTTTTTCCGAAGACCCTTTTGTGGCATATAATCATCTGGTGGCATATTTCTCGAAATTTGAAAAGACCAATCAAATGGTGCATCCTGATGCGGAAATTGGCGAAGGGACTCATTTGCAACCCGGCGTTTTTATCGGTAAAAGCGTTAAAATCGGTAAAAATTGCTTGATTCACGCCAATGTAACCATTAATGCTCCTGCCATTATCGGTAATAATGTTATCATCCATTCGGGAACAGTGATTGGTGGCGATGCATTTTATTATCAGAAACGCGACAACGGTTACAACAAAATGATTTCTTGCGGACGGGTAATTATTGAAGATAATGTGGAGATTGGTACTAATTGTACCATTGATAAAGGCGTGTCGGGAGATACCATCATAGGAAAAGGAACTAAATTAGATAATCTGATTCAGATTGGACACGATACGGTGATTGGCAAAAACTGCTTGTTTGCATCACAAGTTGGTGTTGCCGGAACGGTTACCGTAGAAGATGATGTGATTTTATGGGGACAAGTAGGTGTGCAAAAAGATTTGGTAATTGGTAAGGGAGCGATTGTCTTAGGTCAGTCGGGTATTGGGAAATCACTTGAAGGCGGAAAAGTGTATTTTGGTTCGCCTGCCAAAGAAGCACCGGAAAAAATGCGGGAGTTAGTTAATATTACACGCATCCCTGAAATATTGGAGAAACTTAAAAAATAGCATATGGCTTCCTCCTCGGGTTCAAAAAAACGCTTGCGGCTTTCAACTTTTAAGCTGAAAGCATTGTTGGAGATTACACAGTCAATTAACGGGAATACTTCTGTGCAAGCACTTTTAAATCAGTTTTCTGTTATCCTTCAAGACTATTTGCATATAGGCAAAGTAATAATTTTTCATCATAAGGATAACTGGAGAATTATCTTGAGGTCGGGGGTAGGTTATCAGCTTGTTCAGGAAATTAATTTTGAAAAGGACATTCAACCGCATAACGAAATAGTTCATATTACTTATCAGGATAAAGAACCACTCAATCGATTTGATTTTATTATCCCTATTTTCCATAAAGACAAGCCGCTTGCTTATGTTGTGGTTGGCGACCTTGATGAGGAGACAACGGGAATAAGTCCTTCCATTAAACATTTGCAATTTATTCAAACGCTTGCCAATATTATTATTGTTGCCATTGAAAATAAAATTCTTTATAAAGAAAATTTGGAAAAGGAAGCGATGAAAAAAGAGATGGAATTAGCATCTAAGGTACAGTCGTTTTTGATTCCGCAAAATGAGTCGTTGCCACAAAACGATAAGATTTTTGTAGAGGGTTACTATCACCCGCACTTTGAAATAGGTGGCGATTATTACGATTTTATGTCATTTAATGACGATGAGTTTGCTTTTTGTATTGCCGATGTGTCGGGAAAAGGTGTTTCAGCATCGTTGTTAATGGCTAATTTTCAGGCAAATGTACGGGCAATGCTTCGTCAGAAGATGGGCTTACGAAAGATGATTAAAGAACTGAACGCTATTGTTCTTTCAATGACTAAGAGCGAACGGTTTATTACTTTTTTTATCGGGGAATACAATTGTAAAACCAGAGAATTGCAATATGTCAATGCGGGACATAATCCGCCGTTTTTTTTTGATGGCAGTAAGGCGGAAATTTCCTATCTGGAAAGTGGAACTTCCGGCTTGGGTATGGTTGATAATATGCCAACAATTAAAGTTGGTAAAATAAAAGTAACACCTAATTCAATTCTTATGGCTTATACCGATGGTTTGGTAGAGCTTTCCTACAATAATAAAGTGAGTGTACGGCAGGAAGATATTGAGAAAATAATTCTTGAAGAACGAAAACTCAGTGAAATTATTTATCGTGTTCGTATCAAAATAGAACAATCAAGTTACACTTCTCATTATTTTGATGATATCAGTATTTTAGGAATTCAGTTTTTTTAATTGTTTATGAGAATTCTGCCAAACAGGTTTCAATTCCTTTTACCTTTTGTCCAAGTTTTACGGTAACATTAACATCTGTAGGTAAAATGACATCTAATCGTGAGCCGAATTTAATAATGCCGATTTCATTGAACTGTTTGATTTCGTCTTCGGCAGAGTAATAATTAATTACGCGGCGTGCCATAATGCCTGCTACTTGTCGTACTAATATTTCTTTTCCTGTTTTTGTTCGGACAACAATTTCAGCCCGTTCGTTTTTTTCGGATGACTTAGGATTAAATGCCACCATATGCTTACCGGGGAAATACCGTTTATATACAATTTTACCGGAAATGGGCACCCAATTGATATGTACATCTGTCAATGACATAAAAATTGAAATTTGTAGTCGTTCATCGTTGAAATAAGCAGTATCTATCAATTTCTCAATGGTAACAACCTTGCCGTCAGCCGGCGAGAATATTTTGTTTTCATTGGGGACTAATTGTCTTTTTGGATGCCTGAAAAAGTTAAATATAAGGATACCGATAATTAAAGTAATTACTGCAACAATTAAAATAACAATGGTATTATTGTGTGACATTGCGATAATAGCGGTATCAAACAAAAGACTAAAAAAGAAAAATTTAACTATTGATGGATATCCTTCACGGTGAATTTTCATCAGACGCTTTTTTTATTTTATTATCAAAATGTAAGCAAAGAAAACCGGTGCGGCAATTAAGAAACTATCAAACCGGTCAAGCATACCACCATGTCCCGGTAAAATATTTCCACTGTCTTTGGCGTGGGCACTTCGTTTTAAAAGTGATTCTATCAAATCGCCGAAAGTGCCGAAAAAAGTAATGATAAACGCCAGTACAAGCCAGTCGGTTAATGTCATAAATGTAAAGAAATGATTTCCTGCAAAAGCAGATAAGAATACTGCCAGTGTGCCACCCCAAAAACCTTCCCATGTTTTGCGTGGTGATACATAAGGTACTAATGGTGTGCGTCCCATTGTAAAACCAACTAAATAAGCAAAGCTGTCATAAATCCACAGAAGTGTGAAAAATGCAATGAGATAAGTGGGGTCAAACGAAATGGTTCTTTGCCCGAAAGTAAAAATGCTGTCATTCATCGTTTCGTTAAAGTAGCTGATTGCCAGTTGTGTGTCGTCTCCTCCCGGCGAGAGGGGTGAAAATACCACATAATTCATCAGTGCAAAAGGAACTGCAATATAAAAGATTCCCATTATTGAATACGCAATATTGGTAAAAGCGTGTTTGTTCTTTTGGAAAATCTCATATATATAAATTAAAAAGAATAGTGGAAGCAGGAGTAACATTATCTGAGGTCCGATTACTCCCAGTGCATTGAATGCTACCATAAAGAATAATGCAAGACTGATGAAAACAGTATTCAAAACCTGTGGCTTGATGCCCATTTTTTTTACAATGCTGAAAAATTCCACTTCAATAATAACGATTAAGGTACTGAACAGCAACAGAAAAGACAATGAGCCAAATAACAATGAGCCAAGGACAATGACGATGAAGGCAATACCGGAAAAGGAGCGAATTACGATTTTATTATTCATTTTCTTCAAATATCTTGATGTGTTTTTCTGATTTTTCTTGGTCTTCTTTTTTGACATATAATTCAATGTCGCCAAAAAGATAGGAAGAATCTTGTTTGTTTAAAATAAAACTTTCAATTTGATTATCTGCCAAGTAAGCTTTTAGCATCTCAATTAAGTATAACTTATTAGAAGCGTAAACTTTAACAAAATCAGGGTTGTCTTTCATACTGCCAAAAATAATATTTATTTGTCGTTGAACAAAAAAACGAATAATTCTTTTGGTCCGTGGGCACCAAGGATGAGTGTTTTTTCAATGTCGGCAGTTCTGCTGGGACCTGTAATTAACGATATCATGGCAGGATAATTTCCGGCAGCATATTTTTTTTCAAGTGCTTCTAAGGCATCGGGCAAATCGTAAACTAATTTGCTGATGGGTGCAATTACAATATGTGTGGGTGGGAAACAGATAATTTTGCGGCTCTTGGTTTGCTGCGATGAAACTAATATAGTCCCAAGTCGGGCAACAATAAATTCGCATCCTGTGGCAGAAACCTCAACTTGTGCCATGTCCTCAGGCGAAGAAGTATAAGGAATTGATGATTTGAGTAAAATTTCTTGAATGGCAGTTTCGTAGGTGTGAATAGTGTTAATTTGCTTTTTTTTGAAAAATAATCTTAAATCTTTTTGTAACGATAAACGGTTGGGGGAGAAATTAAAATTGCCATTGACCGCTGTTAATTTTTTTTCAAAGATTTCGATTAAACTGCCCTCCTCTTTTCTAAAAACTGATCTTATCTTGCTACGGTTAGGGGTTGCAAGACTTTCAATTTGTTTTGAGCCGGATGCTAATTGTCCGAAGATATTGTCCCGAGGATTTCCCATAGATTAATCGTCAGATGGTTTTATCTTGGTTTCTTTTTCTTCGTTTTTTTCGCTCTGATTTGTTTCTTGAATTTCTTCCTGTTTTATCTTATCTTCAGTAAGCGGCTCATCTTCCGTGAGTTCATTTTCAATAATGATTTTACCATTACTGTCTTTTCGTTTGCCGAAAATATTTTCTAAATCTTCGGCAAAAATGACTTCTTTTTCCAATAGCTTTTCTGCCAATTTTTTTAATCCATCGGCATGTTCTCTCAATATTCTTTTTGCTCTTTCGTATTGTTCGTCAATAATCTTTTTTACCTCTTTGTCAATAAGTTCTGCAACTTTTTCGCTGTATGGCTTGGTGAAGGAATAGTCGTTTCTTCCTGAAGAATCGTAAAAGCTGATATTTCCTATTTCCGGACTCATACCAAAATAAGTTACCATGGCGTATGCTTGCTTTGTTACTTTTTCCAAATCGTTGAGTGCACCTGTTGATATTTTACCAAAGTTTATTTCTTCTGATGCTCTGCCGCCTAGTGCTGAACACATCTCGTCAAGAATCTGTTCTTTGGTTGTTAACTGTCGTTCTTCCGGCATATACCATGCGGCTCCCAGTGCTTTACCTCGGGGAACAATGGTTACTTTCACCAATGGATGTGAGTAAGGTAAAATCCAACTGATTGTGGCATGACCACCCTCATGATAGGCAATTGTTTTTTTCTCTTCGGGGGTGATTAGTTTGTGGCGTTTTTCCAATCCGCCGATAATCCGGTCAATAGCGTCCAAGAAATCTTGTTTAGTAATTTCGTTATGTCCATTTCTTGCGGCGATTAATGCTGATTCGTTACAAACATTGGCAATGTCGGCACCTGAGAATCCGGGGGTTTGTTTTGAAAATAAATTTAAGTCCACATCCTTACCCAATTTAAGATTTTTAGTGTGAACCAAGAAAATTTCTTTTCGTTCTTTCATGTCGGGTAATTCCACATGTATTTGCCGGTCGAATCTGCCGGCACGCGTAAGGGCGTTATCCAAGATATCGGCACGGTTGGTTGCTGCAATAATTATTACACCACTATTGGATTCAAAACCATCCATTTCCGTTAGCAACTGATTGAGTGTATTTTCCCGTTCATCATTAGAATTGAAATTGGCATTTTTGCCGCGGGCTCTGCCGATAGCATCAATTTCATCAATAAAAATGATACAAGGGCTTTTATCTTTTGCCTGTTTGAAAAGGTCTCGAACACGCGATGCACCTACACCCACAAACATTTCTACAAAATCGGAACCCGACATAGAAAAAAACGGCACATCGGCTTCTCCTGCAACGGCTTTAGCCAAAAGGGTTTTCCCTGTTCCCGGAGGTCCTACCAATAAAACGCCTTTGGGGATTTTTCCTCCCAATCGTGTATATTTCTTTGAGTTTTTCAGAAAATCAACAATCTCAATAATTTCCACCTTGGCTTCTTCCATTCCTGCCACATCTTTAAAATCAACTTTGATTTTTAGATTTTCTTTATCAAAAACTTTTGCTTTAGATTTTCCGATATTAAATATCTGGCTACCACCACCCATTCCACCACCGGCTGCTTTTTTAAATAAGAAAAACCAAATACCAAAAAATAGTAGGATGGGAATTACCCAACTCATCAAACCGCTCACATAATCTGTTCGTTTCTCATATTTTATGTCAATGCGGTTTTCCATTGGTTTGTCTTTCTGTATCTCATCTAACTGGTTTTGAAAGCTATCAATGGATCCAATACTCATTTTGAAATTAGGTGAATTACTCAAAACAGAGTTTTTGTTGCCTGAAATGTCTTTGTATTTTTGAGAAGTAATTGCATCTTCTGTAAGGAAAATTTCTGCTGTTTCGCCATTGACAACTACAATTTTTTTGATGTCATTGGATTTAACCATTGTAACAAACTCTTTCCATCCTATTTCTTTTCCGTTTCCACCAAAATCAATGAATGATAAAATAAGAAACAGAACGGCTATCCCGATGTATATAAATGTCGGATTAAACTTTGGTTTTGGTAAACCCTGCTTTTTATTTTGTTTATTTTTTTGTTCTTTTTCGTTCATAGGATTTTTGGTTATTAAAATGTTTCAGGATATTCTTGGACTTCTCCGTCAGCCCAAATTTCTTCTATTCTATAAAAATCACGATATTGTGGTTGGAAAATGTGAACAACGACTTTAATATAATCCAGCAAAATCCAAAAACTGTTTTCTGCTCCTTCTTTACTGAACGGTTTTTCGGAAAATTCTTCGTTTACTTTGGTAATAATAAAATCCATAATGGCATTTGCTTGGGTATTTGAACCTGCGGTACAAATAATAAAGTAATCGGTTACAGCATTTTCTTTTTCTCCGATGTAAATACTTAGGACGCGTTCTCCCTTTTTTTCAATTATCTTATCAACAATAAAATCGGCTAATTGTTTTGATTCTTCCTTCATACATTTTTATTAAACCGCAAAATTACGACATTTAGATGATTCAAAACAAAAAAGGATTGACAATTTTGCCAATCCTTTAAAATAATCTACCACTTTTCATTTTATCATCAGCATATATTCATATAATTTATTGTATTTTTGGGTTAAATACTTGGTGTGGCAATAATATATTTGTTGACATAACACTAGAATACTTATTAATTACGAATTATCAATTACTGAACTACACACTACAAACTATGCACTACGCACTATGAACTAAATAAATGAAGTTGTAAATTACTAACTATTAATTGTATAATGCGGGCTACGAATATCCTAAAATATTTAACATGGATTCATGTGATTGTTCTTCGGAAAAGAGTTCTGTTGTTAATTTTCCGTTGCTATCGCGGTCAATCAATATATGTTTAGGCGATGGGATAAGACAATGTTTAATGCCACCGTATCCCGATAGTGCTTCTTGATAAGCACCTGTGTGGAAAAATCCGATATGTAGTTTTTGGTTGGCTTTGTATTTTGGTAGAAAAATAGCATTTGAGTGATTTTCGGAATTATAATAATCTTCACTGTCGCAGGTTAATCCGCCGAGAAAAACGCGTTCATATTCTTGTTCCCACCGGTTGATGGGCAAAAGAATGTATTTTTGATTTATTGCCCATGTGTCCGGCAAACTTGTTATGAATGAACTGTTTATCATATCCCATAATTCGCGATCGTTTTGTCGCTTTTGATTGATGACAGTGAAGATATTTGCCATACTTTCGCCAACAGTAAAATTGCCAAATTCTGTAAAAATGTCGGGTTCCGGCACATTATTGTTGTTGCAAATGGTTTTTATGTGATTAACAATTTCATCAATAATATATTCGTAATCATATTCAAAAGAAAGGGAATTTTTGATGGGAAGTCCACCTCCGATATTAAGAAATTGCAAATCGGGATTAATTTTTTTTAGTTTGCAATAGAGCTGAATGCATTTATTTAATTCGTTCCGGTAGTAAGCTGTGTCGTTGATACCTGTATTAATAAAAAAATGAAGCATTTTTAACTTGAGATTTTTTTTGGGCTTTATTTTTTCGGTGTAAAGCGAGAGCACATCATCGTAACGAATACCGAGCCGTGAGGTGTAGAACGAAAATTTTGGTTCTTCTTCCGTAGCGATACGGATACCTAAATTAATCGGTTTTTTGATAGTCTCTGTGTAATAATCAATTTCGTAAAGGTTATCCAGTATTGGAATGGTATTTACAAAATCGTTTTCTATTAATCGTTGAATATTTTTCAAATATTGTTCTCGCTTAAACCCGTTACAAAGAATATAGGTCCTTTTGTTTAATATTTTTTTTTGTTCTAATTTTTCAATAATGTTAATATCAAAAGCCGAAGAGGTTTCAATATGAGCATTTGCCTCTAATACTTGTTTGAGGACAAATGAGAAGTGAGAACTTTTGGTACAGAAGCTATAAAAATATTTACCTTGATAATTTACTTTTTCCATAGAAGAACGGAACCACCGGCGAGCTTTTTCTATTTGTTCTGTTATTTTCGGCAGATAAGTAATTTTTATTGGTGTGTCGTATTTCTCAATAATTTCCATTAGCGGAATATTGTGGAATATCAGTTTATCTTTTTCAACCTTGAAATTTTCTTGCGGAAAATCGAATGTTTGCTTAATCAGGTCAATGTATTTATTTTTCACTGCTTGGTGTTGTTATGTGATTTTTAAAAAAAATCAGACTACAATAATAAAAATAGTTTTCAAAAGATTATTACTTTTGCAGCTCAAAAAAAATAAATATGGGAAATATTACATTAACAATGGTAAAGCCGGATGCGTTTTCAAAGAATTATACAGGGAAAATTATTGATATGTTCTTGCAAGCAGGCTTTAAGATTAAAGCTATGAAAAAAATGCATCTGACAAAACAACAAGCACAACAATTCTATTTGGTACATAAAGATCGTCCGTTTTACGATGAATTGACTGATTTTATGAGTTCCGGTCCTATTGTGGCTGCTATATTGGAGAAAGAAAATGCTGTTGCTGATTTTCGTAAATTAATTGGTGCTACCAATCCTGCCGAAGCCGAAGAAGGTACTATTCGTAAATTATATGCTGAAAGTATTCAGAATAATGCTGTTCATGGTTCCGATAGTGATGAGAATGCACGCATCGAAGCCGGATTTTTCTTTTCGGAATTAGAACGGATTTAATGTTTTTTGTAATTTTGTAATCTGTTTTTTTGGCCCGTTCGTCTAGGGGTTAGGACGCAAGATTCTCATTCTTGTAACACCGGTTCGATTCCGGTACGGGCTGCTTTTTTGTTCTTTGAATTGATTGTAACGCCATGTATGCAGGTTTGTTGGACTATATGGTTTGACGGATTTAAAAGGAGTTATAAGAAAATCTTATAATCTCAGGTTTTTGTTTAACAAATTGTAACAAACTATGCAACGATTCTCTTATCGGATTATTCTTCGTAATGACTACCGGAAAAAAGACGGTACTTATCCTCTATATCTAAGGGTTACTATCAACAGAAAAGTTAAATATCTCTCTCTTAACATCAGTATTCCAAAAGAAAACTGGGATGAAAATAAACAAAAAGTTATTGGCCATTCGTCATTAACCGATCAATATAACCTTGCTTTCTTATCTATTCAAAATAAAGTTAATTCTCTATATCTTGATTCTGAAATTCAAGAAAAATCTTTGGACTTTGATGATGTCTTCCAAATTCTAAATGGTAAACGAAAACTAAAAAATAATCAATGTAAAAGTTTACAAGAGCTTTATAAAATCCATCTTGATGAAAATAAAC
>JALTEO010000118.1 GCA_027073875.1 Bacteroidales bacterium | reverse complement strand
CCTAAAGATTATATGAAGAATGTGTTAAAATTAAATCCTAACGACTATGTGGATATCCTTTCATATAAACAACATCCATTCTGGAAACAATGTAAATACGATGTGCCTGACAACTGGTGGGGAGATAAAAACTATTATAATGTACCTCTCGAAGACTTTATGGCAGCATTAATAAAAGCCGTAAAAGCCGGTTACACTTGCAGTATCGGTGGTGATGTTTCCGAACCCGGACTGTTAACCGACAAAGGCGACCCACAAGTAGCTATCATTCCTTCATTTGATATTCCTGCTGCCAATATTAACGATGATGCTCGCGAGTTTCGTTTTTACAACAAAACAACTACAGACGACCACGGAATGCACTGTGTTGGATATTTAGAAAAAGATGGACAGATGTGGTTCCTAATCAAAGATTCCAGTTCCGGCTCACGCAACAATGATCCCAAAGGCGATAAGTTCGGCTATTATTTCTTCCGTAGCGATTTTGTAAAGCTGAAAATGATGGACTTTATGATTCACAAAGACGCCGTAAAGGATTTATTGAAAAAATTCAAATAACCAACAAAATTAAGATCCCCTTAGCAACAAGGGGATTTTTAATTTTATAAACAATAGCAATAAATAATACCAACAACTGAACTAAAATATTGATAATTTGTAAAACATAATTTTCAAACATACAAATTTATTTTTCCACTTTAGTAAGTTAGTTTACTTTTATAGCAAATTTAAAAATAAACTCTTATGACTGCTTTAAAAGACAAATTGTATCAAAAAATCCAAGAACATCGTCCCCGTACTACTAAATTATTGAAGGAACACGGAGATGTAAAGGTTCAAGAGATTACGGTTGAACAAACCATTGGTGGTGCCAGAGGCATCAAATCATTAGTAACTGACATTTCTTATCTGGATCCTTACGAAGGCATTCGTTTCCGCGGAATGACTATTCCCGAGGTAATGGAAGCCCTTCCAAAACCTGATGGAAAAGACTATCCTTATGTTGAAGGATTTTGGTATTTACTGCTTACCGGTGACATTCCTACAAAGGAAGAAGCCGAAGAAGTTGTGGAAGAATTCAAAAAAAGAAGAGAAATTCCACAATATGTAATTGATGTATTGAGAACAATGCCAAAAGACTCACATCCAATGGTAATGTTTTCTACTGCCATCTTAGTGATGCAAAAAGAAAGTAAATTTGCAAAATTCTATGCAGAAGGATTCAACAAAATGGATGCTTGGGATTCTATGTATGAAGATGCTACCGACATCCTTGCAAAATTACCTTCTATCGCTGCTTACATTTATCGTTTGAAATACAAAAACGATGAACATATTGCTGCTGACAACTCATTGGATATGGGTGGTAACTTTGCTCACATGATGGGTATTGCTCCTCCTTATGACGATGTTGCCAGAATGTATTTCATCCTTCACTCCGACCACGAATCAGGTAATGCTTCAGCTCATACAACCCACTTGGTAGCTTCTACTTTATCAGATGCTTACTATTCACTTTCAGGTGGTATGGACGCTTTGGCAGGACCATTACACGGATTGGCAAACCAAGAAGTACTTCGTTGGTTACAAGGTGTTATGGACAAACTGAATGGTGAAGAACCTACACCCGAAATGATGAAAAAATTCGTTTGGGATACATTGAATAGCGGACAAGTTATTCCCGGATACGGACATGCCGTATTAAGAAAAACAGATCCTCGCTACCAATCACAACGCGATTTCTGTCTGAAACATTTACCTAACGACAAAATCTTTAAATATGTTGATATGCTTTATCAAGTTGTTCCTGATATTTTGAGAGAACACGGAAAAGCTAAAAATCCATGGCCAAATGTTGATGCACAATCAGGCGTTATTCAATGGTTCTACGGACTGAAAGAATATGACTTCTATACCGTATTGTTCGGCGTAGGTCGTGCTATTGGTGTATTAGCTAATATTACTTGGGACAGAGCTTTAGGTTATCCTATCGAACGACCAAAATCAGTAACCACTGCTATGCTCGAAGAAATTGTTGAGAAAGCAAAAGCTAATGCTTAAAAAAAACATCTTTTTAATACTTGAAAAAAGCCCTGAATTCTCGGGGCTTTTTTTTTAATATCAACTCAAAAAAAAACTATACATACCTTAAAACATTTAATTGTCCACTTAAATTTGAATACCGTTCCAAAACTTTGATACAAAGTAAATCCTCAAGGTCTGTATTTCTAAATCGATTCACATGTTTATGTGCATTGCTAATAATCTGTTCAGCTTCTTGAATATGATTTGAATAATATAAAATCTTATCTTCTAAATCGGAGAAATCTGTTTTAACTTCAACATAATGAATGCCGGGTAATAATAATCCTTCCATAAACCAACTTTCAAATCTTAATTTAGGCATAAAGCATAAAGAATTGGACGACATAACCCATTTTAAGTTTGTTGCAACATCATTACCTTCAGGGCAGAAAATAAATTTATATTTAAGTTGTTCGTCAATCGAAAGGTAATCTCCTTGCCACGGAACATCTTCTCTTCGTTTATTGGTTTGTTTAACATTACAAAGAGGATGGTTGTAAAACTGTTTCACAAAATCTTTTCTTAATTTTTTATATGCACCTCCTCTCCAAACTAACAAGTTTTTCTTCTCAGCAAATGAATAAGCATCTTCTACCCACCTAAAATGCCGTTTCTTATTTAGCTTAAACAATACTGAATTTGAATTTTCTCCATCAATTGGTCGTGCCTTAACTAATGTAGGATATGGATTCACACTGGTATCATCCCCAAATCTATATGCGAAATAAGTATCCTTGGAAAAATAATGTAAAAACTCTTTTAAATCCAAATAATAATCTGATCCACTAGTCCTTTTGAAATTCCTAACTGATACAGCTTCCTTAGGAATTTTAAAATTTTGATTGAGTTTAAGATAATAATTAAGCCGGTCATCTAATTCTTGCCGGTCACATCTTTTCTCAAAATCTTTTAAATACAAATACTTTCTTTTGAAAAAAAAACTTGGGAGAGCATTATAT
>JALTEO010000117.1 GCA_027073875.1 Bacteroidales bacterium | reverse complement strand
TAATTTTTGATGGTTTATCTTTGTCAAAAGATTGCATTCCTAATAAAGGTAAACTTGCATCTACTCTACGATAAACCAACTCAGCAGCCGTTTGTTGGCTAATTGCCCAAAGCAATTTATTCTGCACTATTTTGAAAAATTTAATCGTTTTTTCGTCTGTTGGATTATAGTCTATACTTGTAGCATAAATATCCTTAATCTTCTGATAAAAAAAGCGTTCCGAAAGACGAATCTCACGAATACGCTCCTGCAACTCATTAAAATAATTCATCGAATTGCCGGTTTTAAACCGTTCATCATTCAATGTAAAACCTTTAATAATATATTCTTTCAGCCGTTGTGTGGCCCAAATACGAAATTGTGTAGCTATAGAAGATTTTATACGATATCCAACAGAAAGAATAGCATCAAGATTGTAAAATTTTTGTTTTCTCTTTACCTCTCGTCTTCCTTCAATCTGAACTTGTAAAAATTCCTTACAAGTTGCTTCTTCTTGCAATTCCCTTTCTGTGTAGATATTTTTCAAGTGCATCGTGATATTTTGCGGTTTGACCTGAAAAAGTTCCGCTAATGATTTCTGAGTTAACCAAACAGTTTCATTATCCAAACGGACATCTATCTTTATTTTTCCGTCCTGATTTTTATATACCAATATTTCACCTTTATTTTCCATACAATTATCCATAAACACTATGATATTTCTCAATTCCTTTTTTTAGGTCATAAAAATCAATGGCACAGGATCTAATATTTTTTTTATCAAGATTTAGTATTTTCTCAATATTTTCAAGTGCCTTTCCATAATCCACCTCATTGAAATCTTCGATAAGCATACCACTTTGATATTTATTGATTACAAAATCTGTATCCCCTACTCCGGAATTAGTAATTACAGGTATTCCCATAGCCATAAACTCGCCTTGTTTTGTAGGAGAACTGGCTTTTTTGGAGAAAACCGGTTTAATAAAGAATATTCCCACATCAACATCTGCCAATTGCTTAGGCACCTCCGTTCGGGAAGCGGCAACCACTTCAAAATGTTTGGACGGAATGCCTTTTTCCAATGCCTTGCTTAATATGATTTGCGGTTTTTCTTTGGTAATAAATTTGAATTTTGCCCCGGGATATTTTTTTAAAAGCACTTTGAAAAAATCCAGCATCTCATCGAGCATATACCAAGTACCCAATGAACCGAGATAACCCGCTGTTAGTCCTGAATCCGGATTTAGCTTTGAATTATTAGCTAGGGGTTTAAACAATTCGGTATCCACGACACAAGGAATTACGGTTACCGGCTTTGTTACCTGCCATTGTTTTTGTAACACTTCTTTCCCGTTGTGTGTCAGCGAAATAATATAATCGGCTTCCGACAAAAATTCCTTTTCTTTTTTCTTAAAATAGTTATATACCCATCGGTAATGCGGCTTAGAGAGATTCCAGATATTGCCATCAACGCGTTCATCGGCATAAAAGCCACGCATATCGAAAATAAACCGAACACCGTACTTTTGCTTCATCTGTTGCCCGATAATTGCCGGAATATAACTACGGCAATGCACAATGTCAAAGTCCTTTTCTTTATGTAATTTTATTGCCAACCGGTTCATTCTACCAATATCTTTTACAGTAGAAATAATTGGTGGTTGCTTGTGATATTCAACAGGATGCCATTCAATATTGTTTTCTTTGCAAATTGCTTTTATTTCATTCTTTCCCTTTGCATAAACTTTCTGTTTTTCGGCAGAAATTACTGAGAAGTGGTAACCGCGTTTTGATAATCCCACAATATAAGGTAAAATTTGGGAAGTTCCCAAAGGGTCAGTAAGACCATCGTAAGAGATATATAGGACATTTTTATTTTGCTCCATCAAAATATTTTTCCATCGTCTTGTGCAATGCAATGATTGCCCAAAGCCGGTTGTAAAGATAATCAACTCCCGACAAATAACGGTTTTTTAATTGTTCTACCCTGTCAAAATTAACAATCCCGAATCGTTCAACCATTTCTTTTGAAGTGTATTTGTCCAAAAGATATTTTAAGTCTGTCCGTAGCCATTTCTCCAACGGGATGGAAAACCCCCACTTGGGGCGGGCAAAAAATTCCTCAGGCACATAATCGTACAGCACCTGTTTCAATAAATATTTTTGTTCCTTGCCTTTAATTTTTAGAGAGGGATGCAGATTCAAGGCAAATTCCACAATGCGATGGTCAAGCAACGGCACCCGCACTTCCAATGCCGATTGCATACTGGCACGATCTACTTTTACCAGCAAATCGTCTTTCAAGTAATTCTTCAGGTCAAACAACGATTGAGCTTCTGCAGGAGTCAGGTTACGGGGCACATCAAGATTTTCCTGTAAGGTAAACGAAACCTTTTCAACCAATAAATCTTGTAATTCCAAAGCAGAAAAAAGATACTGCTCCTGCGAAAAAATATGGGATTTTATGCGTTCCTTATCCAGATAACGGAATAAACCTGCTGCCCGTTTATGACGATTGGAAAGCATTGACAAGACCGCTGCCACCGGTTTTCTAGCGGCACCTATTGCAGGATTTGCCAACCGCTTTGCCCAACGGTACATACCATAGCCGTGAAACAACTCATCGCCACCGTCACCGGACAAGGCAACAGTTACATACCGTTTTGCCAATCTTGACACTAACATTGTTGGAAATCCCGAGCTATCGGCAAACGGTTCGTCGTAGATATCAAAAAAACTATCTGTCAAGTCCAACACATCTTTCTCGGAAACAATAAATTCGTGGTGGTCGGTTTTCAAATAATCCGCTACCTTTTTGGCATAAACCGACTCATTGAACTTACGCTCCCTGAAGCCAATAGAAAATGTTTTCACGGGTTTTGCCGATAATGACTGTGCCACTGCCGTAACCAAAGACGAATCTATTCCGCCACTTAAAAAAGTACCTAGCGGCACATCACTAATCATCCGATTTTCAACCGAGGATATCAATAGGTCATTCAGTCGTTTCTTGGCTGCTTGAAAATCAATTACTGTTTCAGGCAATATTTTCTCTTCTGCTACCCAAAAAGGTT
>JALTEO010000116.1 GCA_027073875.1 Bacteroidales bacterium | reverse complement strand
GTATAATTTAGGTGGGTGTAAAAAAAATACCTTTCTTTGCCAAAAATTTAAAATCAAATTGAAATGAAAAAAATTTACACAATTTTACTTTTAGCAGTATTTGCTATTTCTGCTAATGCACAGCCATTTATGTTAAAAAAAGAAAATGGCAAAAAGAAAATGCCTCAACGGAATAATATGAAAGGTATTTATACTTATTCCCTTGATAGTGCTTGGATCTACGATTTAGATTCTTTGGATAGCCCATATGTCCAATATAAATATATTTTTGATTTCGATGATAACGGAACAGAAACAGCATTTCATTTAGTCACATTGAATGATTCCGGTAGTTTTGAGAATGCTTACCTAGGTGAATATGATTATTACAATAATGGAAAAACTTTAGTTTTATCGACTTATGATTATGCCAATAACAATATTAGTAAAGATGCCAATGACAGTATCCTTAAAGATTCCAAAGATAGTGTTATGTACAATGATAATGGGAATGTGGTGTTACATATATATTTTGAAGGTAACGATTCAGTCTGGGATAACGATGGAAAAGAAGAATATATTTACGATGCAGACGGGAAAATAATTTTATATAAGGAATCTTATTGGAGCGATTCGGATTCTAACTGGGTTTACGATGGAAAAAATGAATATACTTATGATAATGGATTACTTTCGGAACAAATTTACTACAATTATGATAATTCTTCTGATAGTTGGGTTAGTAATGAAAAGGATGTTTATACTTACAATTCTTCCAATCTTATAGAAGAAATACATTTAAATTGGAATTCATCTGCATCACAATGGGATTCTTCATACAAAGAAGTTTATTCCTACAATAGTGATAATCTCTTAGAAGGTTATATTTATTATTCCTATGACAATGAATCAAATGCTTATATCAAAGACAATAAAAAAGGTTATACTTATGATGGAGATAACAATTTAATTACTGAGGTCAGATATCATTGGAATGGTTCAAGTTGGGAAAACAATAGAAAATATGAGTATTCTTATGCTACATCAAACTTATACACTGAAGAAGATCAATATAATTGGGATAACTCAGATGGTTGGATATTGTCTGATAAAGAGTTAAGAACTTATGCTGATTCTATAGATGTAAATACCATAAAATTCTCTTATATTTTTACTTCAGACGAAGGACTGATGAACGATTTTTTCAGAGGAGCTTTGGTAGATTATGAATATTATGAGTATGAGGAAGATAAAGCTTCTGCTTCATTAAGTGAAAAATATAAATTCTTTTACGATAAACTAAATTCAAGTAGTCTTGTTGCCAACTATAAAATTGATGCAAAAATAAAGTTATATCCTAATCCGGCATCAGATATCTTATTTGTAAGCTCCGAAGAAAATATAGATGGCAGAATAGTTGTTTCAGATATTAGTGGTAAAACATTCCGCACAATTAACATATATGGCACACACACATCTATTCCTGTTCAAACATTACCTTCAGGAATCTATATGATTTCCATAACAGATAAAAATGGCAATACACTTAAAACTGCCAGAATAATAAAAAAATAAATAATATCAATACAGGATTACGGGGGTTGCCTTATCAATAGGTAACCCTTTTTTATTTAAGATTAGGTTCTAAATATAGTATCTGTCCGTATAAAAAAGCTAATAATTTTTGCACATTAATAAATTTAGTTAATTTTGCACCTTATTTTTTCTATTTGATTGATGAATCCGATTTCAAAATATGACATATATTTTGGTGGAAAGCAGAATGGGTTTTATTCATTTGCTTACGACCTTGGGAATGATTTTTTTACATTATTCCCTGATTCTCCCGTACACGAAGGTGACTTAACGGCTCATCTCGAATTGGAAAAAAAATCGAACCTGCTGATATTAGACTTCAAAATTACCGGACATCTGACATTTGTTTGTGATAATTGCTTGGAGTCTTTCTTATCGCCGGTGTCGCTTACGGCAAAGCAGTTTGTTAAACTCGGTGATAATTACGAAGAATTGGACGACACAACCGTTTCCATACCGAGAAACAGCGAAAAAATAAATATTGCACAATGGCTATTTGAAACCATTGCACTCAGTGTTCCCATTCGTAAGGTACATCCGCTTGACAAAAACGGTAATCCTACCTGCAATCCGGAAATGCTTCAAAAGATTGAAAATCTTTCACATAAAAATCAAATAGAAAAAGATCCCAGATGGGACAAGTTAACAGCATTGTTGAACTAAAAAATTACTGATTATGGCACATCCTAAACACAAGATTTCAAAACAAAGAAGAAATAAAAGACGCACACACTATAAGGCAACAGATCCAACAGTTTCCATTGACCCAACAACCGGTGAAGCTCATTTAAGACACCGTGCTCACTGGCATGAGGGTGAATTGTATTATAAGGGTAAAGTTGTTATTTCAAAAGAAGGATAATTCCTTTCTTTCCCTATGAAAATTGGTATTGATTTGATGGGGGGCGATTATGCCCCACAATCAGCACTGGAAGGACTTGAGTTAATCTTGTCGTCTTTGCAGGATGATGCTGTTCACTTTGTACTTTTTGGTGATGAGCATCAAGCAAGGACATTTATTTCAGAAAAGAACCTTCCGGAAGACAGGATTACCGTTGTTCCCACAACGAACGAAATAGAAATGGGCGAATCACCACTCAAGGCAGTAATGACAAAAAAAACATCTGCCATTGTAACCGGACTCGTTCATTTGTCAACAGGAAAAATTGATGGATTTTTAAGTGCCGGAAATACAGGAGCCGCTTTAGCCGGAGTAATGGCTCTGATGAAACCTATTCCCGGAATTATCCGTCCTTGTATTACTGTTCCGCTACCAAAAATGGATAATACAATGGGTGTTTTAACCGATGCCGGATTGAACGCCGATTGTAAACCGGAATTATTAGAGCAATTTGCCATTCTATCATCACTTTATATTAAAGCCCTTTACGGTCGCGAAAATCCGAAAATATCCCTACTCAATATTGGATCGGAACCGGATAAAGGCAATTTACTGACTAAGGCAACCTATAAACTATTGGAAGCCAATCCTAATATTAATTTCATTGGTAATATTGAGGGACATGAGCTTTATATCAAAAATAAAGCTGATGTGGTTGTAACAGATGGATTTACAGGCAATGTCGTTCTTAAAGAAATTGAATCCGTTTACAGGATAATAAAAAGTCGTAATATTGAAGATGAATATTTTGAACGATATAATTTTGCCAATTATGGTGGTACCTCTCTTTTAGGTGTCGATGCTACTGTAGTTATCGGACACGGTGCATCCAAAAAACTGGCAATGAAAAATATGATTCAACATACCATCGATATTATTAAAGCAGATATTCCCAATAAAATTAAAACATATTTCAAAGATGTCAAAATTTAATGCACACATTACAGGCATAGATGCCTATGTCCCTGACTATATTCTTACCAATGACGAATTAAGCCGGATGGTTGACACTACCGATGAGTGGATAATGACACGGATTGGTATTAAAGAACGACGGATAATGAAAGATAAGGATAAAGCATCTGCTTTTATGGGAGCGGAAGCCGTCAAAAAATTATTGGCAAAAACAAATACCTCACCCGATGAAATTGATTTATTGGTTTGTGCAACTGTAACGCCTGATATGCAATTTCCTGCCACAGGGAATATTATCAGCGATATGGTAGGTATTAAAAATGCTTTCAGTCATGATTTGAATGCCGGATGCTCCAGCTTTTTATATGCACTGATGGAAGCAACAAAATATGTAGAAACCGGATTTGCTAAAAAAGTAATTGTCGTTGGAACAGATAAAATGTCAACTATTGTAGATTATACTGATAGAACAGTATGCCCTATCTTCGGAGATGGTGCAGGAGCTATTTTATTAGAACCTACAACCGACAAAGATTTAGGAATCATTGATGCCGAACTAAAAGTAGATGGCGTTGGCAGAAAATGGTTGCACCAAAAAGCAGGTGGCTCTTTGAATCCTGCTTCCCACGAAACCGTTGATGCCCGTGAACATTATATTTATCAAGAAGGACAACCCGTTTTCAAATATGCCGTATCGCGTATGGCAGATGTATCGGTAGATATGATGAAAAAACACGACATTAAGCCCGATGATTTGGCTTGGTTCGTACCGCATCAAGCAAATATGCGTATCATTGATGCTACTGCCCGCCGTATGGGAATTAGTCCCGACCAAGTAATGATAAATATTCAACGATACGGAAATACAACCTCTGCAACTCTGCCTTTACTTCTTTGGGAATGGGAAAACAAATTGAAAAAAGGCGATAAATTAATCTTATCTACCTTTGGGGCAGGATTTACATGGGGAGCTGTTTATCTAAAATGGGCTTATGACCCAAAAAAATAAATTATTCACCAAGAAAAATTGACCACTATGGAATATAAAGAATTACAAAAATTTGTTGAAGCACTTGTAAAAACAGGTGCTCCTGAAATTAAGATTGAAACAGAAGAAATACGGGTTATCGTTCGTAATCAGCTAAAAGCCAATCAAAATCCTGTAGCTGTCAGCACTGTTCCGGCAGCAGCTCCTGTTCCTCCTCCGGTACAACAACCAACACCGGCAACGGAAGCCACTCCAAAGAAAGAAGAAACAGCAAATGATACATCAAAATATATAGAGATTAAATCGCCCATGGTTGGTACTTTCTACCGTAAACCTGCTCCTGACAAACCGGTATATGTTAATGTTGGAGACGACATCTCTGAAGGTAGCGTATTGTGTATAATTGAAGCTATGAAATTATTTAATGAGATTGAATCCGAAGTAAACGGTAAAATCGTAAAAGTATTAGTAGATGATGCTACTCCGGTAGAATATGATCAACCCTTGTTTTTAGTTGAACCGTTTTAATCTTATCCTATGTTTAATAAAATTTTAATCGCTAACCGCGGTGAAATTGCCTTACGGATTATCCGTACCTGCAAAGAAATGGGTGTCCCTACCGTTGCAGTATATTCTACTGCAGACAAAGACAGTTTACATGTCCGGTTTGCAGACGAGGCAGTATGTATCGGTAGCCATTCTCCCACTGACTCTTATCTGAATGTTCCGGCAATTATTGCTGCTGCAGAAATTACCAATGTAGATGCAATTCATCCGGGATATGGTTTCTTGGCTGAAAATGCCAATTTTTCAAAGATTTGTGAAGAACACGACATAAAATTCATTGGTCCTTCTGCCGAAATGATTAACGGTATGGGCGATAAAGCCAATGCCAAAGCCACCATGAAAAAGGTAGGTGTACCTACAATTCCCGGTTCCGACGGATTGCTCAAAGACATGAAAGAAGGCAAAGCACTGGCAGACAAAATTGGCTATCCGGTTATACTCAAAGCAACAGCCGGTGGTGGTGGAAAAGGAATGCGTGAGATATGGAAAGCCGAAGACTTTGAAAAAGCATGGGATTTGGCAACTAACGAAGCACAATCATCATTTGGTAATGGTGCTATGTATCTGGAAAAATTTATTGAAGAACCAAAGCATGTAGAGATACAGATAATTGGAGATCAGTATGGTAAAGCAGCTCATTTGTCAGAACGGGATTGTTCCATACAACGACGCCACCAGAAACTGCTCGAAGAAACACCGTCGCCTATTATGACCGATGATTTGCGAAAAAAAATGGGAAATGCTGCCATAAAAGCGGCAAAAGCCATTGGATATGAAGGTGTAGGAACTGTAGAATTTTTGGTAGATAAAAAGAAAAATTTTTACTTCATGGAGATGAATACCCGTATTCAGGTAGAACATCCCATTACGGAAGAAGTAATTAATTATGACTTAATTAAGGAACAAATAAAAGTAGCTGCCGGCGAAAAAATATCAGGGAAGAGTTATTTCCCGAAAATGCATGCTATGGAATGTCGTATTAATGCAGAAGACCCCTACAATAATTTCCAACCATCGCCGGGGAAAATTACTTCGCTTCATCTTCCCGGAGGTCACGGTATTCGCATTGACACACATGTATATCAAGGTTATGTTATTCCGCCGTTTTACGACTCTATGATTGCTAAAGTAATTGCCGTAGCACAGACTCGCGAAGAAACTATCCTAACTATGCGACGGGCATTAGAAGAGTTTGTAATTGAGGGCGTTAAGACAACTATCCCATTTCATCTTAAACTTTTGCAAGATAAGAATTTCCTGAAAGGAAAATATACAACCAAATTTATGGAAACATTTGAAATGTAAAAAACGGGCTAAAAGCCCGTTTTTTTTGTAACTAAATTAAACCTTTCTGCGTTTTATTTGTCAAAGGGAAGATATTAAATATTATATATATATGAGGAAAAAACGATTATCTCTATTATTGGTTAGCTTATTTATAACTTCTTTATTGGTGGCTCAACATCCCGAAGGACAAGGCAGACCGGACTTTAATGCCACTAATGGACTTGTCAAAGGGAAAATTATTGATACTAAAACAAAAAAACCTGTTGAATATGCCAACATCTCATTATTCAGCTATCGTGATTCCAGTCTGAAAGCAGGAACAATCACCAACTCCGAAGGTATTTTTACGCTCGACAATTTACACTATGGCAAATATTATCTGAAAGTGGATTTTATCGGATATAAATCAAAGCTAATTCCTAACATAAAAGTAACTCCGAGAATGCCAACCGTTTTTCTGGGAGATATTAGCTATGAGCCATCAGTCAACAAGTTAGATGAAGTTACCGTTTCGGATAGCAAATCATTAGTAGAATATAAATTGGATAAAAAAGTAATTAATGTAGAACAAGACATTAGCAGTATTGGTGGTAATGCCATTGATGTACTGAAAAATGTACCGTCAATTCAGGTCGATATGGATGATAATGTAAGTATTCGCGGTAGTTCCAATATCACCATTTTAATTGATGGCAAACGGTCGGCATTTGCCAGTAGCTCTGATGTGTTACAGCAAATTCCAACCAGTGCTATCGCTTCCATTGAGCTGATTACCAACCCATCGGCAAAATTTGACCCCGATGGACTTGCCGGCATTATCAATATTATCTTGAAAAAAAACAAAAAGAAAGGTATAAACTTAACTGTATCGAGTAATGCAGGAACCAGTAATCGTTACGGGGGTTCTGTAGATTTTAATATCCGAATTGCAAAATTTAATTTTTTTACCAGTTACAACCTACGAAACAATATGCGTAAATTTACCGGCAACACCTTTCAGACCAATTATTTTGATAATGATTCCGTATCCTATTTAACTCAAAAGGCACATAAACAACGCACTCGCTTCTCACAAAGTTTTCGTGGTGGTATAGATTTCTATCCAAACGACAAAAATACCATTTCTCTATCATCGAGTTTCCGGCTTGGAAATCATTCAAGTGACGGATTTACTAATTATCTGAATGACAATATTAAAAATGTTACTTGGATATATACCGACAACAAAGATGATGCAGACAACAACTCATTAGATCTTTCTTTGGATTGGGAAAAAAAGTTTAACAATCCGGAACATAAGCTAACAGCAGATATCACTCATTCTGTACGCCAAGATGATGAATCGGGTTATTTAAATAATTATTTTTCTATATATAATATGTTATCCTCCGACTCCATTTACAAACAACAGAATTTCACAAAAGATAATCACCAATTCTCCTCAGCACAAATAGATTATGTGCATCCTTTCAACGAATTTACAAAATTGGAAGCCGGTATGAAAAGTAGTATTGACAATTATGATGATGATTATCTGTTTCAAAATTTTAATCAAACAACCGGTGCTTGGGAAAACGATACCAATACAACTAATCATTTTACCTATCAAGAACAAATCTATGCCGGCTATACCACCTTTTCAAGTCGTATTATCGGGTTGGAGTATCTGTTAGGACTTCGTTTGGAACAGGTTTATCGCGACTCGGAACAAAAAACATCCGGCGAAAGTTTCAAAGATGGATATTTTAATTATTTCCCATCTCTGCATATTAGCAAAAAATTTAATAAGAAAAATCAACTTCAACTGAGTTATTCCCGCCGGATAAACCGCCCGCGTTCACGGATGCTAAACCCGTTTAAGAATTATTCAAATCCTTTGTTTATCCGACAAGGAAACCCTGCCCTAATGCCGGAGTTGATAGATTCTTATGAGTTAAATTACCAACGGCGAATAAAAAAAGTATTTTTGACCACTTCGCTCTTTTACAAGAAAGTAAATGATGCGATGACATACTATCGCAAACGGCTGGACAACAATCAGATGCTTATGACTTTTGAAAATATTGACAGCAAAGTCAATTATGGTATAGAAGTTTCTGTCGGTTCGAGAATAGCAAGGTGGTGGCGACTCAACGGCAATGTTTCGTATTTTAAAAACATAATTGATGCAACGGACCTGAGCGATGTGTCATCTACGGCGGAAAGTATGAATTGGACTGCCCGTTTGATGAACAATTTTTCGTTGCCAAAAGATTTTTCACTTCAGGTAACAGGATTCTATAATTCTCCGAGTGTAACGGCACAAGGGTCGCGTGATGCATTCTATATGATAAACTTAGGAGCCAAGAAAGATTTTTTGAAACGAAAATGGACTATCTCTGCAAGTTACAGAGACATCCTGAATTCTATGAAGTTTCATTTCTATGCTGAGGGCGACGGATTTTCTTCCGAAAGTGAGTTTAAGAGACTGTCAAGAATTTTCTATGTAAGTGTAACCTATCGTTTCAGCACCCTGAAAAACAACAAACAATATCGTAGAGGAAACCGTGGTAGTAACGGTGGAATGAATCCGGAAAATATGATGGATGATGCGTTTTAACAGTTTAAAGGTTCAGGTTTTTGATACTGTTGTTTTTAAATTTACTTACTAACTGATGTTACGCAAAATTATTCCACATTTTTGAATTTAGATGTTAATAACTTATGCAATTCCACTTTCATGTTTTTAATTGCTGTAGTTATTAGATACTTACTCAATGCAAAATGATTTTTATTTTTCCTTATTTTCAATAACTCAAGTTGATTAACCCGAAAAATTCACAATAAATTAATAAAAATACAATTTTTCACAAACAAGGATAAGAATATTTATGAAGTTTTCAGCCGAAGAAATTAGTTCAGATACATCCATGTTTTTAACTGAAAAAATAGAACGAAAACATCCGGTTATAGTGAAATCATTGAGTTGGCATAGTTGTGAATTGCTTTTGCCAAAGGCATCCTCCCAAAGGGATACCTTCGGTGCTTCGGGGCATTTTAATATGCCGAATAAATTCGAGCACAGGTCTTTGACATATTGTCCAAGGGACTCCTTTGGAGGAAACATCGCTTTATGTTCGCAGAATTACACCCCGTATGTTGTGAAAACATTCAAAGCGGTCAAGCTCTGCTTGATCGCTTTTTTATTCAAAATATCCGATTCTTACATCTAATACCGATTACACATTCAATATAGTCCAACAAATTGTACTATTTTCATATAGTATCGGCATTACACCAAATCTTTTTTGTACTAATTTATAATTCATTTTGGTATAATTTCCTTAAAAACCATTAAGTTTGTCGCCTAAAAAAATAAGATTATGCGACCTCTCTCCATGGTTGACCTAAAAAGTCAATACCAACAAATAAAGCCGGAAATAGATGATGCTATACAGGAAGTTATTGACAATACAGCTTTCATCAACGGACCTGCCGTAAAAACATTTACCGAGAATCTGGCAAAATATCTGAATGTAAAACATGTAATCCCTGCCGGCAACGGCACAGACAGTTTGCAAATAGCCCTGATGGCATTGGATTTACAGCCCGGCGACGAGGTCATCACCACACCTTTTACCTTTGTGGCTACCGCCGAAGTTATTGCTTTGCTGAAACTGAAACCTGTTTTTGTAGATGTCGATCCATTTACATTCAACATCAATATCAACGAGATTGAAGCTAAAATCACGGAACGCACCAAAGCTATTATTCCTGTCCATGTTTTCGGGCAAGCCCCACTGATGG